>NZ_QSEU01000015.1:0-80994 GCF_003466705.1 Eubacterium sp. AM46-8 | reverse complement strand
GACTTAGCAGAGAAAAGGTAAGTGAACTTTTAGAGTGCGTGCCTCCAGAGAGAATTGAAAAATAGACAGTGAGAAGGTGCTGCCACATCCGGAAGAAGTACTCATAATGGCTGATAAGTATAAATCACCGGAATTGTGTAATTATTATTGCTCAAATCAGTGTCCAATTGGACAGCAATATGTTCCAGAGATTAAAATGAAAGAGCTCCCTCAGATTATACTTGAAACGGTAGCTTCTCTTAATAAGATGAACAAGAAGCAGGAGCGCCTCATTGAGATTACAGCTGATGGTATAATTGATAACGATGAATTAGATGATTTCATATATATTCAGGAGGAATTAGAAAAAATATCGGTAAATGTTGAAACACTTCAGATATGGTCAGAAAGAATGTTGGCTTCTGGAGCTATTGATGAAGATGCATATAATAAAAGAAAATTACAAAAGAGTAATAACTAATATTTCTGTAAGATAAGCTGTATTTGATGGCTGTGTCGAGCTGATAGCCTATAATGTTGATTTTGACTATGCATTTTTAGCTAATGCAGGAATTAGGTTTAAACATGGTACTATAATATACGATCCAATGATAGAATTTGCTAAGATATATGGAGAATGGAACAATTATTATGGTAACCATACATATCAAAAGCTAACAAATGCGGCATGTTATTATGGTTATAATTTTGATGAGTTGACTCACGATAGTTTAGAGGATGTCAAAGCGACATTAGTTGTTTATAATGCGCTTAAGAAAAAATTGCCGCCATATGTGTGGATGTCAACGCAGTTGTTAAACAAAGAAAAAGAGGTAATATTTGAAAGTGATGATGTTACGGAAGTTATTGATAAGGCAAAAGAATTATTTGGTCAATGCGAAAGAAATATGATTAACAATCACATCAAAAGTGGTTTGAATTTTGAACATTTTATTTGCTAAAATAGAAATTGTTAGGTTAGATAATATGGGCGATTTCTGTATTACCAATATAAAGAGTTTGAAAAATCAGAATTTAATTTATACATTTGGAGGTGGTAAACAATGAGAAAATGTGCAAAATGCGGAAAAGTTATGATGTCAGATTTAAGACTTAAAGTAAATGGTGGGGGCTATGGGATTGTTGTTCATGTAGATGAAAAACAAAAGGCAAAAATTATAGATGATGTAAAAGTTGCGGTCTGTCCAGAGTGTGGTAATATAGAAATGTATTTAGAGGATTTAACTAATTTGAAAGATTAAGCGATAACTTCCAGATGATAAAGCAGAAGTATAGGGTTTGATTCATATGATTTCAGTAAAAAAACAGAGAATTGCTGCTATTATGGTTTTAAGTTCTATCATGCTGATTTTACTTTTGTCGCTAAATTTCCGAATCTGGAGTGGATATTATGCAGAAGGGGATTTGGAAAGTATAGTCATACAGCAGATGGAATGCTTGGAAAAGTCAAATAGTGAAAACGATATAAGCGAAAGTATATGTTTGCATTTCTATGAGTGTATATGTTTCGGTGGAATAGAAATAATGGTGCTCTGGGTATATGATGGCTTTAAAGACCTCGGACAAGGTGAGTTTTCTTTCAGACCGGGAGTTACCCTTTGCAGTCTATCGGTTCGGATGGATGATTAAATACTTCTGATAATCAAATTTAAAATTTATTATCAGGAGGAACTTCGATGTATGTATTAAATGCAAATCATATTTCAAAAAGTTATAAAACTGCAGGAGAAACTATGCGGATTTTGCAGAATGTGAATCTGCAAGTTATGAAAGGAGAAATGGTTGCTATTATGGGACCATCCGGCAGTGGAAAGACTACTCTGCTCCATGTGCTGACCGGGGTTGACACACCGGACGATGGAGAAATCGTAATAGGAGGAGAAATGTTTTCACAGCTTACGGAAGAAGAGAAGGCATTTTTTCGCAGAAAGCATATGGGAATGATTTTTCAGGATTTCCAGCTTTTGGAGAGTTTGACGGTAAAAGAAAATATATTGTTACCACTCATTCTTGAACGAAAAGAAGCAGACATCCAGCAAGAGCGTTTTTCAAGAATAGCGTATGTGCTCGGCATTGAAAAATTAGCTGACAAAGGAATTACGGAAATATCGGGAGGTCAGAAACAGAGAGTTGCGATTGGCAGGGCGCTGATCAATGAACCGGATATTATTTTTGGAGATGAGCCAACAGGAAGCCTTGACCGAAAGACCACCGGGGATGTGATGCGATGTATGAAACAGATGAATCAACGGTCTGGCATCAGCTTTCTGCTTGTAACACATGATGCTTATACGGCATCCTTTTGTGACCGGGTACTTTTTCTACAGGATGGGAATCTGGCAAAAGAAGTAAAGAAAGAGAACACTGCCGATAATTTCAGAGAAGATATATGGAAAACGCTGTGCGGTTTGGGAGGTGGAAAAGATGACCTTTTTTGATATTTCCCGAAAGATGCTGAAAGCTGGTTTTTACAAATATCGATTGTACTTTCTATGCAATTTATCTGCAACGGCATTATTCTGTTGTTTTGCAGTTATTTCCACAAACAGGACGTTTATGAATGCGTCGATTGTAAATTCATCAATATCCAATAACATTTATCTTCCATTTTTTCTGTCTGCAGTGTTTCTGTTTTTTTTTCTTCCTGTTTCGTGTCAGGCATTTCTGGCATCAAGAAAACAGGAATACGGCGTGATGTTTTCTCTTGGCATGAGCCGGAAGGAAGCGTTTAGAAACTTACTTTTTGAAAATGTGATCATATCCGTGCTGGCATTAGCAATAGCACTTGCGGCAGGAACTGTGCTGTCATTTTTATTTTTTTCCGTTATCATTTATGCAATAGATGTTCACGGAGTGCAATGGCAGTTTTGCCCGGAAGCATATAAGCTTACAGCAGTTCTATATACAGTAGTGGTAGCAGTTGCCTTTATCCTGAATGCCGGGAGACTTATGCTGGATAAAATCGGAACCCTGCTAAAAGCACAATATCGGGCAGAAAAAACAGGAAAGATCGGTACGTTCTTATGCAGACTTGCACCCAACTACATGAGGTTTCATCTGGTGGAATGGTCATTTGTCCGCAGACACAAGAAAGAATGGGGATGTAGGTATGTTTTAGCCTCTCTCATAATAGCGGTATCTGTTATGCTTACGGGGGTATGTGTGACTTTATATCCGGCTTTTCTACAGGATGCAAAAAGTTATTCTCCCTATGACATGGTGTACTCAGAAATCTATGGAATGAATCAGGTTTCAGTACAGGATGTCCTTCATATATTGGAGAAAAATGGTGTTACTGTAGAACAGGTCATTCAGCTTCCCTATATCAGAGATGATGTTTTTAATTACCTTCCTGTGACAGAAATAAACCGGGATTTTGGATGTGATTATCAGATTCAGGAAGGCGAGTTTTTGAATTTGTTTCAGTACAATCTGGAAGATGGATATGAACATAACATACAGCCAGTATCTACTGTAACGATTTCCGGGGACAGAAAGCTGCAGTCTGTTGGAACAGATGTAAAGATACTGTTTAATCAAAATCCGACCTTTGCAGATAAAACACTGATCATCAACGATTCTGATTTCGAAAAATTAAGTGCAGATATAACAGGTAGTGCTGGTATCGCAAACTTGTTTCAGTTTCAGAATTGGGAAGCTTCTTATGCGGGAGTATGTGAAGTAAAAGAATATCTGCATGAAAGCAATCAGTTGAATGAAGATGAGCAGACATATTATGAATTGTCTTCGAAAGTGGAGAAATACCAGGATGCAAAGAAATCAGGACAATTTTTATTATTTTTGATGGCATTTGTTATAGGGCTTATGATAATGGCTGAGTTTCTGTTAATTCATTCACGTATCCAGGCAGAGAAGGAAGAAAATAGCAGGGTCGTTTGTAGTTTGCGAATGTTGGGAATGATAGACGAGGAAATTGTAAAGTGCCTATGCTATAAGAATTTTCTAAGATTTATACCGCCATCGGTTGTGGGAACAATCCTTTCTTTCCTGCCATCTTATTATCTGAATGAGAGTTATGGAATGGGGACGAATGGAATTCTGGCAGGAATCGTATTTGGAGTGATTTTGACAGTCGGAATATTCGTAGTGATACGCAGGTATTCTGAAAAAGAAGAAAACTTTATGAAAGCGGTTTTATAATACAAGGAAGAGGATTTTTCGAGAGGATTTTTTGATTATAGATAAGTAGAAAAAGATTCAAATCCTGTGTATAATTAAAAGATAAAGACAACTCGGAATTTAATGAATTAGTCACAAATTACGGGTAAGTAACAAGGATTTATGGAGAATTTACATAGTATGGAGTTTGAAAAATACAAAAAATATTTAATTAGTACTTGGTTGCCGGAGTATGAAGCAGAACATACGGAGAGAGATTTGATGGTGGAAGGGTGGAATATGTTATTAGATGAAGTTTTTTCACCATTGATTGCTAAAGAACTAGGCATGCGATATCTTGGTAATCGTATCTGGGCTGATGATTATTGCAATCATCGTCGCAGGGTATTAAGTCTATTCCAGCAAACTGATTTAGGTGGAAGCTTTAAGTGGGGATGGAACTATGATTTTATTCCCAAAATGTCAGCGAAAAAAGCAGTTTATGTTAGAACGGATAAGAGTATATTTACGCATTTTTTTGAAAACATTTGGGAAAACCATAATAAGATAGTTGAAGGAAAATGTCAAAAAGCAGATATGACGTTTAATCGCTGTTATATAGACAGTGCAGATTTTGAAAATTCTATGAGGCAAAGGGTAAAAGCGTATGAAGCTGCTTTTTATTATACTCTGCCTCTTATTAGATCCTTTTATGAAGAGACCAAAACCTATGAGCAAAGCATAAAAATGATAAACACCCTATTAGAAAGCTCTTACTATCGATTGATACAGGGAAATTATCTATATTTAACCAAAATATTTTTGCAACAATATGTGTCCTTAGGAGAAGAAAATGAGAAAGAGTTGCGAGAATTGTTTGTAAATGATAATACCAGAGAAAGCTTTTTGAAAAAATTTGCTCAGATACCAAAGGATTATAGATAGTCATGTATATTACGAACGGAATGTAGATGTGTATAACTTCCAGTTTGTCGAATTGAGAGTGATAACTATTTGAGGTATAAGCTATGAAACTGAAAAATATTTTGATTGTTGTTAATGATATAGAATTAGCCAAAAAATTTTATCATGATTTGTTTGGACTTGAAGTATTACTTGATAGTGATGGAAATGTAATTATGACAGAAGGGCTTGTGCTGCAGGATGAAAAAATATGGTGTGAATTTGTGAATAAAGATATTGTTCACAAAAATAATTCAACTGAGTTATATTTTGAAGAGAAAGACATAGAAGCTTTTGTTGAGAAGCTAGAGAAACTATATCCAAAAATTGAATATGTTAACCATCTTATGACTTACAGCTGGGGGCAAAAAGTGGTTAGATTCTATGATTTAGATGGTAATTTAATAGAGGTTAGAACGCCACTGTAATGTGATATGGTTTGGTATTTCTAATAGATTACCACAAAGACAATTAAAATAATTGGGAGTATTGAAGCTGTGTTAATGATTGTAACACAGCTTTTTTAACTTATTTTTTAAAATAGACATATATATTATGCTAACCCGTGAATATATGTCATACGATCACCTTTTCGTGATGAAAGTGAATATGAAAGTATTTCATTGTTCCATAAATCCATAAAAAGTGTTAGTTCATAATAACTTCCCTTTAAATGAAATGCGGTCATATCACTTACAACACACTGTAAAGGTCCTGTTATATCTAATCCTGTCAGCAGAAGATTTGGATAAATGCGATAAGGATCTCCTGGCTTTTTGTATCGATAATGCTTGGAAACATTTACTATGCCCGCTGTTTTACATAGCTTATGAGCATACTGATCTGATACCATAAGTCCTGTATCCAGACGAATTTTTGCATTTAACCATCTATATCCATGTGATGGATATTTACTATGATATTCCTTAAATAATATAAGATTGGATACTAAAGTTTTTAATTTGTCAGAAGGTTTTTCTAAACGTTTTTTCCATTTATAAAATCCACTTCTGTTAATATCCAGAACATCACATAGATGCTTAACAGGAAATAGAGATGACATTTCCATTATTATTTCGTATTCTTGTTGTTTAAAATAATGTACTCCTTGTTTGCACCAGCTCCTTTCACTTCGTATCCTTTTTTTGCCCTTAATTTATTCGCTTTAGCTATAATAAGTTCATTTATTAATTCTTCTTTGGACATAGCCATATATGTATCAATGTCAGGTGAAGACAATGATTTTAAGACTGCTGAATTTTTCATTTTAGGCACTGTATTAGCAAGAGGAATTCCTTGTGCTTTTTTATAATCTGTCATGTATTTATGTGCACAGGATTCACTAAGACCATAAATCTCCATAGCCTCCTTATATGTAATCTCGTGTAAATACATACGTCGTCCTATATCCATTCTTTCCTCTAAACTGTGCTTCATGTGACACCTCCATGATTCCATTATTGTATAAGTGACTACCTTATAAAAAATGGTACTCTTATATATAAAAAATGTCTACAATAATTGAGTTGGTGTCTACTTTTAGATTAGCACTTCAAAAAAGCTTATACTATGGTGTGAATTACCAATATATAAAAAATGCCGCCGGATATCGCGAGGATTCCAGCGGCAGAGCTGTGTGTCGGCAGTTATTAGCGGGCACTTTTTTTATTGTAAACAGTTACACATGCGAATGTAGCAGCACAAGCAGCTAAGAGCAGGTACATGTAAACATTAACATCACCAGTTGCAGGTGATACTTCATTGCCGGTAGAAGGTTCTGTGGCTGGCTCAGTAGAAGGCTCAGTAGAAGGCTCTTCTACAGGAGCGTTCTTTGCGTCTGCAATAGCTTTAACATCAGCGGTTATATCAAATGGGTTAGTTTTACCCTCAAGAGCATAGAGGTAAGTGATGATACCCTGTAATGCATCAGGTGTTGCTGATTTGAAGTCTTCCTGACCAGTGTATGTATTAATATAAGCACCATTACCTGAAGCTGATTTGAACTTATTAACAATTGAATTATATAAAACAGCAGTATTAACATCCGGATTGTTGTACTGAGCAAAGAATGCAAGGTTCATACCAGACGAATTAGTGTTGCCAGGTGTTGGATATTGAACGCTATATCCTGATGTGCCATCTGTTAATATAGTCTGCTTAGAATAGTCTGCAGCACTGTCAACAGCTTTCTTTACATCAGAATCAGTATCATATAATGATGCAAAGAATGGAAATACAAATCCATTACTATCAGTTGAGTTTCCCCAGTTGTCAATACCATTGCCATCAGCAGTACAAGCTGCAAGGAGAGCTGACTTGATATCAGCTAATACTTTGTCTGAGTTACTGATGGTGTCTTTGTAAGCATTAACTACTGAATATACTGAACCAATGTGATAGATATTCATGCTGTTATTGCTTAAGTCATCAACTGAAAATGTGTTAATAATTTTATCAAATTTACTGACAACATTGATTCCGTTGAAATCCGTAGCATCAATTCCTGATGCAGAAAGAATCATTATAAGATATGTATAGCTTGAAATATAATAATTCTTAGCATTGTATCCGTTATTGATGTTTAAAGTTCCATCTTCGCTAATGTTATTCTTAACGAATTCAAGATATGCAGCAAGCTGGTTAGAGCAGTCATATCCTGAACGGATTGCAAGGAACAGGTCTCTTGAAACTCCATAGAATACGCCGGTATCAGCATATGTAGAGAAATCAATACTGTTCATAAGGTAAGAAGCAGTAAGCTGGGCTTCCTGTCTTACATCGGCTGCAGCAGGAGCTGTAGCGTCTGTTGTTGTATCTGCGAAAGCTGGTACGATATTCATGCAGATTAAGCATGCAGCAACCAGAAATGCAAATATCTTTCTTTTTAATTGTTTCATGTTTTCCTCCTTGACCACCTCTCACCAGGTGATGTGAAAATTTATAGTGCAGTAAATATCCTGACTTGCCGCTTAAGCCATTTCTTAAGCCTTCCCGTGCACAGTGCCATGCTTAAGTTAAGGATGAATGTATAGCGTATTCAAAACTAAAGCTGCTGCTGATTACAGTGGCATAATATAAAAAACGTGTCGGCATACAGTAGAGTGAGCTGTTATGGATTCTGACCATATTCCTTACTGCCTGCTTGATTGTACCTTTATGTAGAAAATGTGTCAATTACATTTACCTTAGCTTTACATATATTTTACATAACTCCGATAGTGGATTTTACACACCAGTGTGACAAAAAAACAGGCTGGCTTACACTTCGTTCAGGAATTGCAGGAGGGCAGATATCATACTTATACCTGAAATTCCATATAATGTTGATGAGGTGTTGAATACAATCAGAAAGCGTGAAAAGCATGGTAAGAAATTTACTATAATCGCAATGGCTGAGGGTGCAATATCAGATGAGGCTGCAGGTAAAACGAAGATGGTTAACGTAGATAATGAACTTATAAGACAGGCTGAAAGCTTAGGCATTAGTCTTGGCAGAAAGGCATAAGTGGTATATAATACAAAGCAAATGCTTCAGGAAAGAAGGGAAATGCTTTGAAGAAATCAGACAGACTAAAGATAGTTATTCTTGGAATAACTGGATTACTTATTCTTATTGGAACCGGAATATTTATATTTATAGGACAGAGTATATGTACCATGGCTGGTGTAGGGCTTTTTGTTATTGTGTGTCTTGGAATGGTTGTTGTTGCAGGAAAGAAAGATGACCAGACAGAAACAATAGAACAGCTTAACCAGACAATATCTGAACAGAGCAGAAGGATAATGAATACTGAGGGGCAGCTTGCAAGATATAAGAGAGAACTTGCAGAGGCGACTGGTAAGAATGAAGCATAATAATTAAATATTAAGGAGATAGTCATGTTACTAGAGATTTTAAAGGCAATTCTTTTCGGTATAGTCGAAGGAATTACAGAATGGCTGCCTATAAGCAGCACAGGGCATATGATTCTGCTTGACCAGGTAGTCAAACTTAATGTATCCGCAGATTTTTATAAGATGTTTCAGGTAGTTATCCAGCTTGGAGCAATAATGGCCGTAGTTATATTATTCTGGAATAAATTGTGGCCTTTTTATATGAAGAAGACTAAGAGTGGTAAGAAAGCAGCTTGGAAAGATGGCGCACTTGCAATGTGGATTAAGATTATTATTGCATGTATTCCGGCAGCGATTGTCGGATTGATTTTCGATGATAAGATAGATGAATTATTCTATCATCCAATCCCTGTTGCTATTGCACTTATCGTTGTAGGTATAGTTTTTATAGTTGTGGAGAATGCAAAGAAAGGCAGCAGGCCAGCAATCAGAAGTATAGGTGAGATAACTTATAAGGCAGCAATAATAATAGGTCTGTTCCAGCTTATAGCAGCAGTATTTCCAGGTACATCAAGATCAGGTGCAACAATTATCGGAGCACTCATAATCGGAGTATCAAGAAGCGTTGCGGCTGAATTTACATTTTTCCTTGCAGTACCTGTAATGTTCGGAGCAAGTCTTTTAAAGATTGCTAAATATGCTGCTGTGGGAATGGCTATGACAGGAACAGAGTGGATAGTTCTTATTGTAGGCTGCCTTGTTGCGTTCTTTGTATCAGTATTCGTAATCAAGTTCCTTATGGGATACATCAAGAAGCATGATTTCAAGGTGTTCGGTGTGTACAGAATAATTCTTGGTATAGCAGTTATTGCGCTTAGCTTTGTATTATTTTAATTCTAATACACTTCAAGGTATGAATTGTATACATACCCGCTTGTACCATTATAATCTATAAGGGTGTAATAAGCGCCAACAGATAATATAGAACCGGTAGTCCCTCCTGGCACAACTGCAAAGGAGTGGCTGCCGTTTTTGTCTTTATGCATATTTACATAAGAAGCACCTGACACACGGTAGTTTTTAAGAGCAGATGTATTGGTTATGTGTCCATTTGCAAATGTATACGATGGCTGGGCGGCTGTTTCAGGCTGTGTGCTTTGGACTTCAGTCTGAACGGTTTCTGGCTCGGAGGATTCACAGGATGTTTCAGATGCTACAGTTGCTGCCTCAGTTTCAGTCACGACGGTGGATTCCTGTTTTGTTACATCCTGAGAAGAAGCAGTTTCTTTAACTATTACAGCAGGCGTTGTCTTAGATACAGTTTCTGAACTTACATCTTTAACAGTAACTGGCTGGGTTTCAGAATTGCTGGCAGTGTGAATGCTTTTTTCAAGACCTCCACCGGCAAAACCGATGTTTTCAAAGATGACAACTCCGGCTATAATTATTACAAGATATATACCTAAAAATATTTTAACAATAAGATTATTGATTTTCATTGTGACTAAAGACCTCATATTTTTCTATAATAAATTAATATTAGTTCTTTTTATGGGGCAGGTCAATAAAAAAAGTGATAATCCGGAGGTGTAAAATGAACATAATAGGTCACATTTCAACAGATTTTCCAACAAAATTTGGGATTCCAAGACAGAGTGGATTGATAGAGGAATTAAAAGGTGTCATAACATTTGAACCAGAATACAGACAGCCAGAGGCTTTCAGGGGATTGGAGGATTTTTCACATATATGGGTTTTATGGCAGTTTTCCAAGTCGCAGAAGAAAACTATAGCGGCAACGGTAACTCCTCCAAGACTTGGAGGGAAAGTACGAATGGGAGTGTTTGCAACAAGGTCGCCGTTCAGACCGAATGATATTGGGTTGTCATGTGTGAAATTAGAACACATAGAATATACGGCAGATAAAGGACCGGTACTATTCGTTTCAGGGGTGGATATGGTTGATGGCACGCCAATATACGATATCAAGCCGTATGTAAAATTCACAGACTCACACCCAGAGGCAAAAGAAGGATTTACGGCAGCCACTTATAACAGAAATCTTAAAGTGATATTTCCATCGGACCTGCTTGCAATAATGCCGGAAAACAAACAGACAGCAGCGGTTAAAATATTAGAGCAGGACCCAAGACCGGCTTATGATACAGACGAGTCAAGGGCTTATGGGGTAACATTTTCAGGCTTTGATATCAGATTCAAGGTGCATGGGGATGTGCTGACTGTGTTTGAAGTGGTGGATATTGAGGCGGCTGGTGGATATAAGAAGGTAAAGTGAGCTGGTGTCAATTTCACTTGATAATCCAGCTAAAATGTGCTTTACTTATATGGACTAGATAAACAATTAATGTTGCAATCAAGATTAAGGAGGAGCTATATGAGAGTTGGAATGGGATATGATGTTCATAAACTGGTTAAAGACCGTAAGCTTATCATGGGCGGAGTTGAGATTCCATATGAATTAGGTCTGCTTGGACACTCTGATGCAGATGTGCTTCTTCATGCCATTATGGATGCATTACTGGGTGCGGCTGCACTTGGAGATATAGGAAAGCATTTCCCGGATACAGATGACAGATACAAGGGAATATCAAGTATCAAGCTTCTGGAAGAGGTTGGAAAGAAGATAGATGAGGCTAATTATATTATAGAAAATATTGATGCTACTATTATTGCACAAAAGCCTAAGATGCGCCCATATATTGATGATATGAGAAAGAATATCGCAGATGCTTTAAAGATTGATGTTGACAGAGTCAATGTTAAGGCTACTACAGAAGAGGGACTTGGATTTACCGGAAGTGGAGAGGGTATTTCTTCACAGGCAATATGCTCACTTAATTCTGTTTCTAATTATATATACGGCGCGGCTGATATGACAAACTGTAGACCTGACTGTGGTGGCTGCATGGGCTGTCAGAACAAATAGAACTGACAATACATTCGCAGCTTTAATTCATATAATATAATTAAGAATAGAAAAGTCAGGATTAACAGATTATGAAATATAGAGATTATGTAAAGCAGGAAATAGCAGTAATAAAGGACAGAGACCCTGCTATTAAGTCGGATAAAGAGGTATATCTTTATCCTAGTTTTAAGGCAATACTTAAATATAGAAAAGCCCATAAGTTATATCTTAAGGGCGAATATTACAAGGCAAGAAAGATTTCACAGAAAACTGCAAGACAGACTGGAATTGAGATACATCCGGGAGCGCAGATTGGCGAAGGACTTTTTATTGACCACGGACATGGAGTTGTTATCGGAGAGACAGCTATTATCGGTAACAATGTAACACTTTATCAGGGCGTTACACTTGGAGGAACAGGCAAGGAACAGGGAAAGAGACATCCTACTCTGGGAAATAATATTATGGTAGGAGCAGGAGCAAAGATTCTTGGCTCAGTTACCATAGGTGATAACTGCAAGATTGGTGCGGGTTCTGTTGTATTAAAGGATGTGCCGGCGAATTCTACAGTGGTTGGTGTTCCAGGAAGAGTTGTTATTCAGGATAGCGTAAGACTGTTTGATGATTTAGACCAGATACATCTTCCAGATCCTGTTATGCAGGATATCGAGAACTTAAAGCAGGAGAACGCAAGACTTATGAAGAGACTTGCACACCTTGAGAACAGCGTCAATGAAAGCCGCAGCTCGTATGATGATAACTAAAGTGTGATTATGAAAGGAAATCTGACATGAGGATTTATAATACTTTATCCAGAAGAAAAGAAGAGTTTAAGCCATTAGAAGAAGGTAAGGTTAAAATGTATGTCTGCGGACCTACTGTATACAACCTTATTCATATTGGTAACGCAAGACCTATGATTGTATTTGATACAGTAAGAAGATATCTTGAGTACAAGGGATATGATGTTAATTATGTATCTAACTTTACAGATGTAGACGACAAGATTATTAAGAAAGCTAATGAAGAAGGTGTATCTGCTGAGGAGATTTCAACAAGATACATTGCTGAATGTAAGAAGGATATGGAGGGCATGAATATTAAGCCTGCAACAACACATCCTCTTGCAACTCAGGAAATCGGCGGAATGATTGATATGATACAGACTCTTATTGACAAGGGATATGCTTATGAAGTCAATGGGACTGTATATTACAGAACAAGAAAATTTGCAGAATATGGAAAGCTGTCTAAGAAAAATATTGATGATTTAGAGGCAGGACACAGAGATGAGGCACACAGTCTTAAGGTTACAGGTGAGGATGAGAAGGAAGATCCACTTGATTTCGTTCTCTGGAAGCCTAAGAAAGAAGGAGAGCCATCATGGCCATCTCCTTGGAGCGATGGAAGACCGGGCTGGCATATTGAATGCTCTGTTATGTCTAAGAAGTACCTTGCTGACGAAATCGACATCCATGCAGGTGGAGAGGATTTAATATTCCCTCACCATGAGAATGAGATTGCACAGTCAGAGGCAGCTAATGGAGTACCATTCTCTAAGTACTGGATGCACAATGCATTTCTTAATATTGATAACAAGAAGATGTCTAAGTCTTTAGGCAATTTCTTTACAGTAAGAGATATAAGCAGGGAATATGACCTTGAAGTGTTAAGATTCTTCATGTTAAGCGCACATTACCGCAATCCTGTTAATTTCAGCCATGACCTTATGGAATCAGCAAAGAACGGATTAGACAGAATCTTAACTGCAGTTGATAATTTAAGACATCTGTCAGAGAATGCCAAAGATGTTACAATGACAGAGGATGAGAAGAAGATAATAGCTTCTATAGATGACATTTATAAGAAATTCGAAGATTCGATGGACGATGATTCAATACAGCAGACGCAATATCAGCTATATTTGAACTTGTAAAGCTTGCTAACTCTAATTCAAGCTCAGATAATTCCAAGGAATATATCGATACTCTTATGAAGAAGATTACAACTCTCACAGATATTCTTGGACTTAAGACAGACAAGAAGGAAGAAATGCTTGATGAGGATATCGAGGCACTTATTGCCGAGAGACAGCAGGCAAGAAAAGATAAGAATTTTGCAAGAGCTGATGAAATTCGAGATGAGTTATTAGCAAAGGGAATTATTCTTAAGGATACAAGAGAGGGCGTAAGATGGAGCAGAGCCTAGATAACGACCTTGTAAAATGCATATATGAAGGCCTGGATATGAAGCATACAGAGCCTTCGCAGTTATCACCTCTTGTCCTTGCATATATCGGGGACAGCATATATGACCTTGTCATTAAGACATGGGTTATAGAACAGGGGAATATGCAGGTTAATAAGCTTAACAAGAAAACGAGCAGTATTGTTAAGGCTGAATCCCAATCTGCCATGATAGGTGTAATAGAGCCAATGCTCAGTGAACATGAGGAAGCTGTGTATAAGAGAGGACGTAATGCAAAGTCATACACATCTGCCAAGAATGCAAGCATTGGAGATTACAGAAGAGCAACGGGTTTTGAGGCTCTTATGGGATATCTGTATCTTAGCGGGCAGTATGAGCGGATGATGGAACTGGTTAAAGCAGGACTGGAAAGCCTTGAGTTAAAGTAGAGCCGGCAAAGCAGAATCCATATCTGTAATGGATAACTGGATTCTGCTTTGTTAATATTAAGGAGAAATATATGAGATACAATGAATTAACATTTCAGGGAAGAAATGCTGTATTAGAGGCATTCCGCTCTGGTAAAACTATTGATAAGCTTTTTATTCTTGACGGCTGTCAGGATGGACCAATAAAGAGTATTGTCAGAGAAGCAAAGAAAACAGATGCAATTATCAATTATGTTGATAAGGAAAGACTCGACAGACTTGCAGGAACAGGACATCATCAGGGAGTTGTTGCCATTGGTGCAGCTTATGAATATGCAGAGGTTGAGGATATACTTGCAGCAGCTAAGGAAAAGGGAGAAGATCCATTTATATTCATTCTTGATGAGATAGAGGATCCTCACAATCTTGGTGCTATTATAAGAACTGCTAACCTTGCAGGTGCACATGGAGTTATTATTCCTAAGAGAAGAGCTGTCGGACTTACAGCAACTGTAGCCAAGACATCAGCGGGCGCGATTAATTACACACCTGTAGCCAAGGTTACTAATATTTCACAGACAATCGAGGAACTTAAGAAGCAGGGACTCTGGTTTGTATGCGCTGATATGGGCGGGGAGACAATGTATAATCTTAATCTCAAAGGACCTATCGGCCTTGTTATAGGTAATGAGGGCAATGGAGTAAGCCGTCTTGTTAAGGACAAATGTGATTTCATCGCATCAATTCCTATGAAGGGTGATATTGATTCCTTAAATGCCTCAGTTGCAGCAGGTGTTCTTGCATACGAAATAGTCCGTCAGAGACTTAATTAGGGAGTTTTTTATGAAATATTTGGAAGAGTATCCTGATGAAGAGCTTATTGATATGTACAGGGCAGGTGATGAGCAGGCAATTGAGTACATATTTGAAAGATATAAGTATATAGTGCGAAAGAAAGCAAAGGCCATGTTTCTTGCCGGAGGAGACAGTGATGATTTAATTCAGGAGGGAATGATAGGTCTTTATAAGGCTGTCCGTGACTATGATAAGCAAAAGGATGCTTCTTTCATGACATTTGCAGGGATGTGCATAAACAGGCAGATTCTTAATGCAGTTACAGCTTCTAACAGAAAGAAGAATACACCACTTAATACATATGTTTCTTTTGATGAGCCGGTCAATCCAGAGGATGATTCTCAGGTAAAGCTGGTGGATGTACTAAAGTCTGATAAGGAACAGAATCCGGAAAGACTTTTTATTGATCAGGAAAATGCTGAAAGCTTAGAAGATAAATTATACAGCGTGCTAAGTGATTTTGAGAAAAATGTACTGGAATTATATATGTCTGGAAAAGATTATATAGCTATTGCGCAGATGCTTGATAAGCCGCCAAAATCTATAGATAATGCTATACAAAGGATAAGGAATAAAGTTGACAAAATAACCAACCTATAATATTATGAATAGGTGTGTTAAGACACATGCTATTGTAGCTCAGGGGTAGAGCACTTCATTGGTAATGAAGAGGTCACGGGTTCAATTCCCGTCAATAGCTTAATTTAATGTTTGTGTTTTTTAAAACAGATTGGAGGACGCTATGGTAAAAGCTATTGTAGGTGCTAACTGGGGTGATGAAGGAAAAGGTAAGATTACTGATATGCTTGCCGAAGAATCAGACATCATCGTAAGATTCCAGGGAGGAGCTAATGCGGGACATACTATTATTAATGATTATGGAAAGTTCGCGCTTCATCTTTTACCTTCGGGAGTTTTCTATAACCATACAACAAGTGTCATTGGCAACGGCGTAGCTCTTAATATTCCATATCTTGTTAAGGAATTAAAGAGCCTTACAGACCGTAATGTACCAATGCCTAAGATTCTTGTATCAGACAGGGCACAGATTCTTATGCCATATCATGTTGCATTTGATACATATGAAGAAGCAAGACTTGCTGGTAAATCATTTGGTTCTACCAAGTCAGGTATTGCTCCATTCTATTCAGATAAGTATGCTAAGATTGGTTTCCAGGTTAATGAATTATTTGGAGATGAGCAGGAACTTAAGGAAAAGATTGCCAATGTATGTACATTAAAGAATGTTATGCTTGAGCATCTCTATCATCAGCCACTTCTTAATGAAGAAGAGATATTTAATACTCTTATGGAATATAAAGAGATGGTTGAACCATATGTATGTGATACATCAGCATTTTTACATCAGGCACTTAAAGACGGAAAGAAGATTTTACTTGAGGGTCAGTTAGGTTCTCTTAAGGATACTGACCATGGTATATATCCAATGGTAACTTCATCATCAACATTAGCTCCTTATGGTGCTATTGGTGCTGGTATTCCGGCTGCATCAATTACAGATGTTGTTACAGTTGTTAAGGCATATTCTTCAGCAGTTGGTGCCGGAGCATTTGTAAGCGAAATCTTTGGTGATGAGGCAGATGAACTCAGGCGCAGAGGTGGAGACGGTGGTGAATTCGGAGCTACTACAGGACGTCCTAGAAGAATGGGATGGTTCGATGCAGTTGCTACACGTTATGGTGTAAGAATGCAGGGAACAACAGAGGTTGCTCTTACAGTTCTTGATGTACTTGGATATCTTGATGAGATTCCAATGTGTGTTGGATATGAGATAGATGGAAAGATTACTAAGGATTTCCCAACTACTCCACAGCTTGAGAAGGCTAAGCCGGTATTAAAGACTATGCCAGGCTGGAAGTCAGATATCAGAGGAATTACTAACTATGAAGAGCTTCCTGTCGAGTGCCGTAACTATATTGAGGCTATTGAGCAGGAAATTGAAGCCCCTATCACAATGGTATCTAATGGTCCTGGAAGACATGAGATTATCCACAGAAAGAGTAAATTTTCTAAATAATAACATTTAACATTACCGTATCTGCAGTACAACAGTTTTGCAGATACGGTCTTTTTATAGGTAATTGGAGGTAAATCCCTCTCCTCACCTGAGGGGAATGTGCTTACAATAAGCACATGGATTTTGCTTCGCAAAACAAGGAGGAATATATGAAGTTTAATAAATATTTTGACCACACTAACTTAAAGCCGGAAGCGACTAAGGATGATATCCGTACATTATGTGAAGAAGCAAAAAAGTATGATTTTGCATCAGTATGTGTTAATGGAATGTATACAGCATTTGCAAAAGAATGTCTTTCCGGAAGTGATGTTAAGACATGTGTTGTTGTTGGATTTCCGCTGGGAGCTATGAGTACAGACGTAAAGGCTTATGAGACTAAGAAAGCCGTAGAAGATGGTGCAGATGAGATTGATATGGTTATTCCTGTAGGACTTCTTAAAGCAGGTGAATATGATGCTGTGTATGAGGATATTAAGGCAGTAAGGGATGCATGTGCAGGAAAGGTTTTAAAGGTTATATTCGAGAACTGTCTTCTGACTGATGAGGAGAAGATTAAGGCGTGCGAACTGTCTGTTAAGGCAGGAGCTGATTATGTCAAGACTTCAACAGGATTCTCTACAGGAGGTGCAACAATAAGTGATGTTGCACTTATGAAAGCCCATGTGGAAGGAAAGTGTAAGGTTAAAGCGGCAGGCGGAATAAGAGATTACAACACAGCAGCTGCCATGATAGATGCCGGAGCTGACAGGCTTGGAACAAGCGCTACAATTAAGATCATGGAAGGAAGGCAGTAAAATTACTGCTTATTCCTTCCTGAAAGAATCTTGTATACAAGTGTCATTGCATATATTACAACAGGAAATACAATGTCTGTGAAGAGCAGACCTGTAAATACTTTATGACATGCTTCATTATTGATGAATGCAAGTATAAGTGTGGCAAGTATCATGATTCCCCAAAGTATTACTGCTGCCATTGCAGCAAATCGTTTTAATCGTTTCATGAATAAGACCTCCAATGTCAGATACTTAATAATATACATTACATTGGCATGCCGCTCAAGTTATTTATAAAAATGTTGCGTAACAGATAAAAAATGTTATAATTGAATGACGATACACATTATTAATAATATTTATTTGAAAGGTAACAATCAGACATGGCATTATTAGAAACATGGAGAAAACTCGCATACGAGACAGAGATGGATCAGAAGAATGCTTCAGAATTCTGGGGCTCATATTTTAATCAGGAGAAGGCTATCTATGAGCAGATTCTTTCAGATCCTGATACAGTAGTTAAAGGAACAGTTAAGGAATTAGCAGAGAAGTTCGGCGTAGAAGTACTTCTTATGACTGGATTCCTTGATGGTATCAACGACAGCTTAAAGACTCCTAATCCAATTGAGACTATGGATGAGGATACAGAAGTTAGTCTTGATTATGATAAAGAAAAACTTTATTACAACATGGTAGGATGTAAGGCAGACTGGCTTTATGAATTACCACAGTGGGATAACCTCCTTGATGAGCAGACAAGAAAGGATCTTTACAAGAAACAGAAGCTTTCTGGAACTGTTGTTAAGGGAAAGAAGATTGGAAGAAATGATCCATGCCCATGTGGTAGTGGCAAGAAATATAAGCAGTGCTGTGGAAAGAATGCATAGCTTTTAAACACTAAGACCTGCCATTATATGGCAGGTCATTTTAATGATAAGAGGTAATTATAATGGACGCATATACAGGTTTTGCATATGTTTATGATGAGTATATGGATAATATTCCATATGAAGAATGGGGACAGTACATGATTGCTCTCCTTAAGGAGAATGGTGTGCATGCTGATGCATCGGTGCTTGAATTGGGCTGTGGAACAGGAACTGTAACAAGAATGCTTGCTAAGGAAGGCTATGAATGTGTTGGACTTGATATGTCTGAGGACATGTTGTCCATTGCTTCTGAGAAAACATTTGAAGAGGGAACACAGGTTATATATACATGTCAGGATATGAGAGATTTTGAAGTACCTTATGAATCTGATGCGATGATAAGTATAGGTGATTCTATGAATTATATTACATCTGTTCCTGACCTTGAATGTGTATTCAGATGTGTAAGTGAGAACCTTAAAAAAGGTGGAGTATTTATATTTGATTTAAAGACGATACATTTTTTTAAGGATATACTTGCTGAGAATACATATGCTGAGAACAGGGAAGATTCTGCATTTATATGGGATAACTATTATGATGAGGAAGAGCGTAACAATGAATATGAGCTTGCTGTGTTTGTTAAGAATGAAACTGGTGCATTTGACAGATTCGAAGAACAGCACTATCAGCATGGCTTTACTATAGATGAGGTAACAGGGGCGGCCAGGAAGGCTGGACTTACCGTGAAAAATGTGTATAATGCATTTACTAAGGATGAACCTGACGATGAGTCAGAGAGATTATATTTTGTGATTGAAAAATGATAAGGAGATAATTATGGGTGATTATATTGTTAGAGCCACGGCAGCAGGCGGACAGGTAAGAGCATTTGCTGCTACGACTAAAGGTCTTGTTGAAGAAGCAAAAGAAAGACATAACATGAGCCCTATTGCAACTGTTGCACTTGGAAGACTTCTTACAGGTGGTGCGATGATGGGCGCAATGATGAAGAATGACGCAGATATTCTTACTGTGCAGATTAAGGGTAATGGTCCAATCGGAAGCATGACTGTTACAGCTAATCCTAAGGGAGAAGTTAAGGGGTTCGTTGGCAATCCACAGGTTATGCTTCCACTTAAGGATGGAAAGCTTGATATTGCAGACGCAGTAGGAATTGGTGTATTAAGTGTAATTAAGGATATTGGACTTAAAGAGCCATATGTTGGTGATACTATTCTTATTACAAGTGAGATTGCAGATGATCTTACTTATTATTTTGCAAATAGTGAACAGGTTCCATCTTCGGTAGGACTGGGTGTTCTTATGAATAAAGACAATACTGTTGAGCAGGCTGGAGGATTTATTATTCAGCTTATGCCAGGGGCAACGGATGAATTTATAGATAAGCTTGAGGCAAGAATTAAGGAGATTAAGTCTGTTACAGCCATGCTGGAGGAAGGGATGACTCCTGAACAGATTCTGGAACATATTCTTGGTGATATGGAGCTTGAGATTCTTGATACTATTCCAACAAAGTTTTACTGTAACTGTTCGAAGGACAGAGTGAGCAAAGCTGTTATCAGTGTAGGAAAAGAAGAAATCCAGAAGATGATTGATGATGGCGAGCCAATTGAGGTCAACTGCCACTTCTGTAATTCACATTATACATTTACAGTTGATGAGCTTAAGGAAATGTACGACTGCTGTACAAGATGAATCTCAGGCTTATGGAGGTACACATGAATAATATTATACTTATAGGCATGCCGGGAAGCGGAAAAAGCTCGCTTGGAGTAGTGCTTGCCAAGAAGATAGGATTTGGATTCATTGATTCTGATCTTGTTATTCAGGGTAGAGAGGGAATGACTCTTGAAAGAATAATTGAAAAGCATGGAGATGCAGGATTTATACAGATTGAAAATGAAGTGAATTGTTCAATCAATCCACACCACACAGTTATTGCAACAGGTGGGAGTGCTGTATACGGAAAAGAAGCAATGGAACATTTTAAAGATATTGGTACTGTGGTTTATCTTGAACTTCCACCAGAATCACTTGAGGAAAGACTTGGAAGCCTTAAAGAGCGTGGGGTTGTGTCTAATGGAAAGACAACTGTAGAAGAAATATATGCTGACAGGGTTGCACTTTATAAGAAATATGCAGATATTACACTTAATGAGCAGGGAAAGCAGATAAGAGAAACTGTGGAGATGCTGTATGATATTATAATTAATAAAGATCAGTATAATTAAACAACTGGTTGAACTATGTAAGAATTTAGGGTAAAATAACTTTTACCCTTTTAAATACGAAAACAAGGAGGAATACCATGGAAAACGAAGCTCTTTCTAAGAACTTTATTGAGCAGATTATAGATAAGGATATTGAGAGTGGCCATTGTAAGAAGGTCATTACAAGATTTCCACCAGAACCTAATGGATATCTTCATATTGGACATGCCAAGTCTATATTATTAAATTATGGACTTGCAAAGGAATATGGCGGACAGTTTAATATGAGATTTGATGATACTAATCCTACTAAGGAAAAAGTTGAATTCGTAGACTCTATTAAGGCAGATGTTGAATGGCTTGGAGCAGAGTGGAACGGAGACGTTCTTTTTGCATCTGATTATTTTCCACAGATGTATGAAGCAGCAATCAGACTTATTAAGAATGGCAAGGCTTATGTTGATGATTTGTCTGCTGATGAGATAAGACAGTACAGAGGAACACTTACTGAACCAGGTAAGGAAAGTCCATACAGAAATCGTTCTGTTGAAGAGAATCTTCAGCTTTTTGAGGAGATGAAGGAAGGCAAATATGCAGATGGAACTAAGGTTTTAAGAGCTAAGATTGATATGGCATCTCCTAATATTAACATGAGAGATCCTATTATTTACAGAGTAGCTCATATGACACATCACAGAACAGGAGATCAGTGGTGCATATATCCTATGTATGATTTTGCACATCCTATTGAAGATGCAGTAGAGGGAATTACACATTCTATCTGTACACTTGAGTTCGAAGATCACAGACCTCTTTATGACTGGGTTGTAATTGAGACAGGATATAAGACATCTCCAGAGGAGAATCCTAAGCAGATTGAATTTGCAAAGTTATATCTTACTAATGTTGTAACAGGTAAGAGATATATCAAGAAGCTTGTAGAAGATGGAATTGTTGACGGATGGGATGATCCAAGACTTGTATCTATTGCAGCTTTAAGAAGAAGAGGATTTACTCCAGAGGCTATTAAGATGTTCGTAGAGCTTGTTGGTGTTACTAAGGCACAGGGTTCAGTTGAATATCCAATGCTTGAATATTGTATAAGAGAAGATTTAAAGCTTAAGGTTAAGAGAATGATGGCTGTTCTTGATCCTGTTAAGCTTGTTATTGATAATTATCCTGAAGGTCAGGTTGAATATATGGAAGTGGCTAATAATCAGGAGAATCCAGAGATGGGAACAAGAAAGGTTCCATTTACCAAGGAACTTTATATTGAGAGAGAGGACTTCATGGAAGAACCTCCTAAGAAATATTTCAGACTTTTCCCTGGCAACGAAGTACGTCTTATGAATGCATATTTTGTTACATGTACTGATTTTGTTAAGGATGAGGACGGAAAGGTTACTGAAGTTCATTGTACTTATGACCCTGAGACTAAGGGTGGTAACTTCACAGGACGTAAGGTTAAGGGAACTATTCACTGGGTTTCTGCTACAGAAGGTTGCAAAGCAGAAGTCAGATTATACGAGAATATTGTAGATGAAGAAAAGGGTGTTTACAACGAAGAAGATGGTTCTATGAATATCAATCCGAATTCTAAGACTGTTCTTACAGAGTGTTATCTTGAACCAGAGCTTATGAAATCTGTAAGTGGAGATAAGTTCCAGTTTGTAAGAAATGGCTATTTCTGTGTTGATAATAAAGATTCAGAACCGGGTAAGCCAATATTTAACAGGATAGTTTCACTTAAGAGTTCATTTAAGTTGCAGCAATAAAGATGTATTGGAGACTATTAAAAAGAATTAGCACTAAAGGGGCGTATAATCATTATGAACAGGGTTAAAGCTTTTGTACAGAAGATATGGACCTATGATCTGGTTCACACAGCAGTCTATTCTATTGTTCTTGAACTAATAGTTGAATGTTTTAACAGAAGAGGAATAATGGGACTTGCATTTCCATTTATGCATCCGGTTATTTTTATATACAATACACTTATAATAATGACAAGCATGACACTTGCATTATTCTTTAAGAGAAGAATGTTTGTGTATAGTGTGGTTTCTATTGTATGGATTGGATTGGCACTTACTAATTTTATAATACTTTCTTCAAGAAAAACGCCATTTACGGCGATGGATTTTTACCTTATAAAAGATGCTATAAAGGTTGCGGGATTATATGTGAGTGTTATACAGATTATTCTTATTGCATTGCTGGTTATAGCGGTTATTGCAGGACTTGTTTTTCTGTGGCGGAAAGCTCCAAAGCTTGAAGTGACAATTAAGAAAACAAAGTTTGTTGCATATGCAGCAGTACAGATGATACTTGTATTTCTTGCAGCATATGGAATGGGAATTACTCTTCTGTTTACAGGAACTGTTGAAGGTCACTTTGGTAATCTCGCTCAGGCATATAAGAAATATGGATTCAGTCACTGCTTTGTCAGCAGTGTGCTTGACCGGGGAATTAAAAAATCAGGAGATTATTCTGAGGAATATATGGATTCACTTAAGAATGATCTTGATAATGTTGATGTCGAAGCGAGCGAAAAGACTCCTAATATTATATTTGTCCAACTGGAGTCTTTTTTTGATCCTACACATGTAAAAGGAATAACTTTATCAGAGAATCCGCTGCCTAATTATCAAAAACTTGTATCTGAATGTTCTTCAGGATATCTTTCGGTTCCATGTTTTGGAGCAGGAACATGTAATACAGAGTTTGAAGTACAGACAGGAATTAATATTGATGATTTTGGACCAGGTGAATACCCATATAGAACAATTATGAAATCCAAGGTATGTGAGTCTATGGCCTATGACCTTAAGAAGCTTGGTTATTCAACTCATGCAATACACAATAATGATGGAACATTCTATGATAGAAATCTGGTGTTTTCACATCTGGGATATGAAACATTTACTTCAATTGAATATATGGATGGGTTTGAAGAAACGCCTATGGGATGGGCTAAGGATTATATTCTTACAGGAGAGATTACTAAGGCACTTGATTCAACAGCTGGAACTGACTATGTGTTTACAATATCTGTACAGGGACATGGTGATTACCCGTCTACACCAATGGAAGGATACACACCAGAGATTAAAGTGACTAACTTTCCAGTTGCAGAACAGCAGGCATCATTTGAATATTATGTAAATCAGATTCATGAGATGGATAATTTCATAGGTGAGCTTATACAGTCTTTATCAGAGAGAGATGAAGAAACTGTACTTGTACTTTATGGAGATCATTTACCTACATTTGATTTTACAGATGAAATGCTTACTAATGGAGATAAATTCCAGACACAGTATGTAATCTGGAGCAACTTTGATATGGACAGACAGGAAAAGAATATTCAGGCATATCAGTTGTCTGCGTATGTAATGAAAAGGCTTGGTATATCTGAAGGATATATCATGAAATATCATCAGTCAAAGCAGGAACTTCCAGAGGATGAGTATTTGAAGAAACTCAAAATTCTGGAATATGACATTCTGTATGGTAAAAAGGAAATTTATGGTGGAGAAACACCATATGAGGCTACTGATCTTAAGATGGGTATTGATAATATTGAGATAACAGATGTCTATAATTATAATAATACAGTGTTTATAGAGGGCAGTAGTTTTAACGATTACAGTTGTGTTCTGATTAACGGAAAAGAATATACCACGGAAAAGGTGAGTGACCGTCTTTTAAGAGTTAATGGTATTAATGTAAAGAAGGACGATGTAGTTGTTGTCGCACAGAAGGGTGATGACAAAGTTGAACTCAGCCGTACAACTTTTACAGTAAAACAACAGAGTAAGAAAAACGCACAACAACAGTAAATGTGCTATCTTTAATTGACAGCAGGTACCTGAAATGGTAATATTAGTAAGGTGTTTCAAACATCAAGATTTTTTTTGGAGGTACTTGAAATGAAGGGTACAGTTAAGTGGTTCAACAACCAGAAGGGTTACGGCTTTATCAGTGATGAGTCAGGAAAGGATGTATTTGTACATTACTCTGGACTTAACATGGAAGGCTTCAAGTCTTTAGAGGAAGGCGCTCAGGTTGAGTTTGATGTAACAGATGGCGCAAAGGGTCCTCAGGCTACTAACGTAACAAAATTATAATCGGTTGTTTTCAGTGTGCCTTTTTTATATTATATATAGAAAGATATATTGTAACACAATAGGATTATGGGGGCGGTCACAATTAATATTGGACCGCCTTTTTTAATAATATAATCTGGAGGTTTTATGGAGAATTTAAATATTAATTATGACAAGACAGTGAGTAATGCAACTGTCAGTATGATATCGGCAGGTGCAATACTTGTTATATCTGTTCTGATAGTTCTTCTTGTGCTGGTAATTAAGAGATGGAAGGGAAGATTTATACCTTTGGCATTAGGTGTTCTTTCGTATGCTGTGTTTGGGTTTATGTTTTCACAGCTTTTAATGAGTGTTCTTTCGCTTATACCTAATGTTGACCAGTCATTTACGTATAATACCAATGCATATGTGGTTATATATAATATTCTGTTTGCTACAGGTTTTGGTATTGCAAGATGGTTCACGGCAAAGATGATGACTGACAGATATAACAGATCCGGGGATGTGCTTATGGCAGGAACGGGGCTTGCAATTGGGGATACCGTTATTACTTATGCATTGTCAATGTTTACATTTTTTGTATATGCACAGGCAATATCAGCTAATGGATTAGAAAAATTTATCTCGGATATGTTTAACAGCGGAATGGCTGAGAGTGATGTAATTACATTGTATACTTCAAATGTGTCACAGCTGGTTGATTCGCCTGCGATTCTGTGGTTTTTAATTGCTGTATCTGCAGTTCTTGATATTGCACTTAATATAATGCTGTTTATGGTTGTATATGGCGTGGTAAGGAAACAGGTTAATTATATGTATGCATATTATGCGATAATTGCACAGTTTGTTTCTAATATAATGTTCCAGTTATATAATGCATTTTCACTTACTAATATTATTGTTTTGTTTATTGTAAAGCTTGTGATTGTAGGAGGAATAGTTTTATTTATCAAGCAATTCATTATGAAGGAGATAAAATACTCAAATGACTGATGTGAAAAAAGGACTAACAGCAGATGAAGTAGAGCAGTTAACAAATGATGGCATGGTCAATGTGTCAGTTGGAAAACAATCCAAGACCATTGGCCAGATTGTTGCGGGCAATGTATTTACATATTTTAACCTGATATTTGCTGTATTTGCTGTTCTTCTGGCTCTTGTAAGGTCATATAATAATATGACATTTCTTCCGGTAATTATTTCTAATATGTTTATTGGAATAATACAGGAGATAAGAGCTAAGAAGGTTCTTGATAAACTTACGGTGGTTAATGCACCTAAGACATCGGTTATAAGAGAGGGACAATTACATACTATAGCTTCGGAGACTCTGGTTAAGGGAGATTTGTGCGTATTTTCAGCTGGAAACCAGCTGAGTGCAGATGCAATTCTTGTTGATGGGTTTGTTCGTGTCAATGAATCATTAGTTACTGGTGAGTCTGACGAGGTTGTCAAGAATGCCGGGGATATATTACTCTCCGGCAGTTTTATTGTATCCGGAGAATGTAGGGCTGTGCTTACAAATGTCGGTCTTGATGCATATGCAGCAAAGCTTGCAATAGAAGCAAAGGCAGGGCGAAAGAAACACAAAACAGATATGATGCAATCTCTTGATAAGCTTGTTAAGACAATCGGTGTCCTTATAATACCTATAGGAGCCGGACTGTTTTTACAGAGCAGATTCGCAGTCGGTGGCTCAATAAAGAGCAGTATAGATTCAATGGTAGCCTCTCTTGTTGGAATGATTCCAGAAGGACTGTATCTGCTTGCAAGTGTTGCACTGGTTGTCAGCGTTATGAGACTTGGAAAGAAAAATGTTATTGTACATGAGATGAACTGTGTAGAAACACTGGCGAGAGTTAATGTGTTGTGTGTTGATAAAACTGGAACAATAACCAGACCAGATATGTCAGTTACTCATGTTGAGATATTAGATTACACAGATGATTATGGAAAGCATACTGATTACCATGAAACAGAGAGAATTATAAAAAATGTAGTGGCGGCAATCAGCTCTGACAATGCAACAATGGAAGCAATACATTCGTATTATAGAATTGAGGAGGAATGTGAATGTGACCAGGTATTTCCATTTTCTTCTCAGAATAAATACAGTGGTGCGAGATATGGGAAAGATGTATATCTGTTAGGAGCACCTGAATATCTGCTTCTTGATTCATATCCGGATTATAGGAATATTATTGATAAGTATTCATGCAATGGAGAGAGAATTGTCGTGTTTGGGCTGGCAAATGAGCAGATAACAGGAGAGGCTGTCACAAAGGCAATAACTCCTATGGCTTTTATAATCCTTGAGAATGAGATAAGAGAAACGGCAAAAGAAACATTTGAATATTTTAAAAAGCAGGGGGTCGCAATCAAAGTTATATCTGGAGATAATCCGCTGACTGCATCAAAGGTTGCAATACGGGCAGGGATAGATGATGCCACATATTACATAGATGCGACGACGCTTAAGACAGATAAGGATATAGCAGATGCGGTTCAGAAATATACTGTTTTTGGAAGGGTTATCCCGGAACAGAAGAAAAAGATTATAGAAGCATTTAAGATGGCAGGCAATGTTGTGGCAATGACAGGTGACGGAGTTAATGACGTACTTGCATTAAAATGTGCTGACTGCAGTGTTGCAATGGCATCAGGAAGTGAGGCTGCCAGCAATGCGGCACAGATAGTTCTTCTGGACTCAGATTTTTCAAAAATGCCTGATGTTGTTGGAGAAGGAAGAAGAGTTGTCAATAATATTAAGCGTTCAGCATCACTGTTTCTTGCAAAAAATATATTTTCAATGCTTCTTACGATATTCACACTTATATCGGTTAATCTGTATCCTTTATATCCGACCCAGTTATCATTCTTAGGAATATTTACGATAGGTGTACCGGCTTTCTTTCTGGCATTGCAGCCTAATAAGAGTCTTATAAAGGGAGATTTTCTGCTTAATGTAGTACTAAAGGCGTTGCCTACAGGTCTGACGGACTTTATTGTAGTTATGATTATAGCAATATATGGCAATTGCACAGGTGCACCGCATGAGCAGACGGCGACTGCAGCAACTCTTGTGCTTCTTACGGTGGGTATGGCAGCACTGATAAGAGTATGCAAGCCATTCGATATAATAAGAGTATGTGTATGCGTTGCAATGGCATGTGGAATTTTATTTTCAATGATATTTTTACGCTCATTATTTGCAATGGTTGTATTAAAGGGGCTGGCACTTAATCTTACTGTTATTATGATGGTTCTGTCGCTGCCTCTGTACAGATATGTATGCAGGATGACGGCATGGCTGATAGATTTCCTTGAGAACCATAACCGTCATTTCAGACACCTGCTTAAAGGTTAATATATTAAAATGTATTACTGCTTATTTAGAGCTTTTTCAGAGAATTCAGTTGTTACAAGGCTGTTGTAAGGAACTGGAGATTTAAGCTCGCCAGCCTGTGTAAGAATGTCCTGTAAAAGATTAAAACTGTCTTCGGTGAATACAGTGGAGGTTTTCCATGTATCCTGTGATTTATATCTTTCAACAATTGCGGTTATTGTTGCAATATCGGTTTCTTTAAACTGAGGTGCAATGATGGCCGCAATTTCTGCTGATGAATGTGTATTGACATAATCAAGCCCCTTCTGTGTAGCGTTAGTGAATTTCTGGATTACATCAGGATGCTTCTGGATATAGCTTTTCTTTGCACAATATGCTGTGTAAGGAACATAGCCGCTTTCTACACCGAGTGAGGCGATAACATGGCCTTCGCCCTGCTGTTCAAGTAAAGTTGCAGAAGGCTCAAATTCAACTGTGTAATCACCTATTCCAGATGTAAATGCGGCAGATGTTGAACCAAAATCAACATTTTGAAGGATTTCAAGGTCTGTTTCAGGCTCAATATTATTCTTCTTCAGAATATATTCAAACAGCATCTGAGGCATACCGCCGGCTCTGCCGCCGATAACAGTTTTTCCTTTAAGTTCAGCCCAGTCAAAATTATCATTGGCTTCCCTTCCGACAAGGAAATTGCCGGCACGCTGTGTAAGTCCGGCAAAGTTGACAGCATAGTCATCAGAGCCTTCAGCATATACATAGATTGATGATTCAGAACCCATGAATCCAATATCTGCATCACCGGATATTAAGGCTGTCATTACCTTGTCAGCACCAAAACCATTAGTTACGGTAAGCTCAAGCCCTTCGTCGGCAAAATATCCATTTTCAATGGCAACATATTGTGGTGCATAGAATATAGAGTGTGTAACTTCGCAGAGAGTGATTTTTTTAACAGAATTGTCTGCTTTTTCTTTGTTGCAGGCAGTCATAGGGAGACAAAGTGTTACAATAATAGTAAGGGTGAGGAGCAAAGATATATATTTTTTAAGATGTCTCAATGTAAATCTCCGTTGTAGATGCTTTTATTGTTATAGTATTATGGCGGCGGCGTTTGGTTACAAAAAAGGAACAAAGATATTGTCATTAATTATTGGATTTGCTAAAATAGTTATAATATGGAGAGTGAATAGCTTATGGAAAAATATAAAGAAAAAGTAAAGGACGTTATGGTTATAGGCCATAAGAATCCGGATACGGATTCAATATGTTCAGCGATATGCTATGCAAACTTAAAAAATAAGATAACAGGAACAGATAATTATGTTCCAAAGCGTGCTGGACATATTAATGAGGAGACACATTTTGTACTTAACAGATTCGGAGTGAAGGCACCGGAATACATTAAAGATGTACGTCCTCAGGTAATGAATATTGAGATAAGACAGACTCCTGGCATCGATAAGAATCTTTCAGTCCGCAATGCATGGAAGCTGATGGATACACTTAATATTGTGACATTGCCAATCACAGAAGGCCGGGAACTGACAGGACTTGTGTCTATTGATGATATTGCCAAGTCATATTTTGAATCATTTGATAACAGGGTTTTATCCAATGCTAAGACAAGCTTCGCTAATATCGTTGAGACACTTGAAGGAAGAGTGATAACAGGCGATGCCAGTGAGATATTTGACAAAGGCAAGATGCTTATTGCAGCAGCTAATCCTGATATGATGGAAAGTATGATAGATGAAGGAGATATTGTAATTCTTGGTAACAGATATGAATCGCAGCTCTGTGCAATAGAGATGGAGGCAAAATGCCTTATAATATGTGAAGGTGCCAGGGTATCCAATACAATCGCCAAGGTTGCTAAGAGTCACGACTGTATTATTATTGAGACGGATTATGATACATATACTGTTGCAAGACTTATGAATCAGGCTATTCCTGTAGGCTTCTTTATGACACCAAGAGACAGGATAGTGTGCTTTAAGACAACAGATTATGTTGAAGATATACAGGAAATCATGACTAAGAAAAGGTTCAGGGATTTCCCTATTGAGGATGAAAATGGTAATTATGTAGGAACTATTTCAAGAAGAAATCTCCTTCGTTCAGGAAGAAAGAAGGTTATTCTTGTTGATCACAATGAAAGAAATCAGGCGGTTAACGGAATAGAAGATACAGAGATTCTTGAGATAATTGACCATCACAGATTAGGCCCTATCCAGACTATCACGCCGGTATTTTTTAGAAATCAGCCACTTGGCTGTACAGGTACAATCATTTATAAGATGTATCAGGAAGCAGGGATTGAGATAGAACCAGTTATAGCAGGACTTATGTGTTCTGCAATTATATCTGATACATTAATATTCAAATCACCAACATGTACAACAGATGATATAGAGGCGGCAACAGAACTTGCAAGGATTGCAGGTATCGATCCTGAAGTATATGGAAGGGAAATGTTTGGTGCAGGAAGTAATCTTGACGAGAAGACTGACAGAGAGATATTCTATCAGGATTTTAAGAAGTTCACGATTAATGATGTTACTATAGGCATTGGTCAGGCTAATGCAATGGGACCTGAGGATATAGAGAAAATAAAGTTAAAAGAGCTGCCGTTTATTGATACAGTTGTAGGAGATGGCGGACTTGATGTTGTATATTTCCTTATGACAGACATATCTGCAGAGTGCTCTTATGTACTGTGTTCAGGAAAGAATGCTGATACGATAATGACTCTTTCATTCGGAGTTGACAAACAGAAAGATACATATATACTAAAGAACGTTGTTTCAAGAAAGAAACAGTTTCTTCCAGCTATAATGGAAGCTATGGAACAGTAGAGGAAATGGAGAATAGTGATGAAGGCATTACGAAAGAATGATCCTTGCTGGTGTAATAGTGGAAAGCAGTATTGTGACTGCCATATGGAATTTGACAGAAAGTTAGATAATTTCAAGAGAAAGTTCCACAAAATACCACCAAGAAGTATTATTAAGAATGAAGAACAGCTTGCAGGAATGAGAGAAAGCAGCAAGATTAATATTGCGGTACTTGATTATGTTGCAGAGAATATTCATGCAGGAATGACAACACAGGATATAGATGACCTGGTATATCAGAAGACAACCGAGATGGGCGGAATTCCGGCGCCACTTAACTATGAGGGATTTCCTAAGAGTGTCTGCACTTCAATTAATGAGCAGGTATGTCACGGAATACCATCTAGAAATATCCAGTTACTTGATGGAGATATAATTAATGTTGACTGTTCAACAATACTCAATGGATATTTCTCAGATTCATCAAGAATGTTCTGCATAGGCAATGTTTCACCTGAGCACAAGAAGCTGGTAGATGTTGCCAAAGAATGTGTAGAGTTAGGTCTTGCACAGGTAAAGCCATGGGGACATCTTGGAGATGTTGCCGCAGCAATCAATGATCATGCCAGGGCTAACGGATATTCAGTAGTAAGAGAAGTTGGCGGACATGGAATAGGTCTTGAATTCCATGAAACCCCATTTGTAAGTTATGTAATCAAGAAGGGAACTGGCATGGTTATGGCACCGGGGATGGTCTTCACAATCGAGCCTATGATTAATGCGGGACTTCCTGACATATACATAGATGAGGGCAATAACTGGACAATATATACAGATGATGATTCGTACTCAGCACAGTGGGAAATAATGGTTCATGTGACTGAGGACGGATATGAGGTTATGTCCTATTAAGATAGATGCTGCTATATATAAATACAGCAGTATATATCCTGACAGGACATACAACAATAAGTGAAAAGCTCCATATACTGTAGTGATACATGTATATGGAGCTTATTTTATGATGATGACACAACAGGTTCCGGCGATGTGCTATGTACCGTGGCAGCGTTGGGATGAATTATATGAGCCTTCGCGGGCAATTATGCGGGGGACTATGTTTCCTGTACTTGATAAACCATTTACAGGAGGCAGGGCATGAATTGTTGTAATAATATAAGAAATGAAAAAGCTATGATTATGAAGAATATTTATGAACTTGGCTTTGCACTTGTTGAGACTATGCTTTATCTTGATACTCATCCGGATGATGCTGCAGCTATTGAATATTATGCAGAAATTAAGGATAAATATGTGCAGTTTATGAAAAAATATTCAGATTATTATGGACCTCTCAGTATGGAATATATGGTAAATGACAATTACTGGATGTGGGTGGCAACACCTATGCCATGGGAATACAAGGGAGGTATGTGATATGTGGAATTATGAGAAGAGACTTCAGTATCCGATTAATATAAAGAATTGCAATCCTACACTGGCAGCAATGATTATTTCACAGTATGGTGGACCTGACGGCGAGCTGGGAGCATCAATGAGATATCTTTCACAAAGATATTCTATGCCATACAGGGAGGTTGCCGGACTGCTGACTGATATCGGCACGGAAGAACTTGGTCATCTCGAGATGGTCAGTACAATGGTTCATCAGCTTACAAGAAATCTTACAATGGAACAGATAAAAGGAACTCCGTTTGAGGCTTATTATGTTGACCATACGGTTGGTGTATGGCCGCAGGCTGCAGGAGGTGTACCTTTCTGCGCAATTGAATTCCAGTCAAAGGGTGATGCAATAACTGATATTGCAGAGGATATGGCAGCAGAGCAGAAAGCGAGAAGTACTTATGATAATCTGTTAAGACTCTGCCGCGACGATCCGGATGTGTATGAACCGTTGAAGTTCTTAAGAGAAAGAGAAGTTGTACATTTCCAGAGATTTGGTGAAGCAATGTCAATTATACAGAGCAAGCTGGATTCTAAGAACTTCTATGCATATAACCCGGAATTTAAAAAATAAGAAATAGAATGATATTAATAAAATATTATGATAGAATACATTTATAAAAGACTGATTAAAGGAGTACTTATGAAAGAAAAGATATATACAATACCTGTTAATGATGCATTTTCATCAGATTGCGAATGTCCGATTTGTTCAATGTATAAGGCATTAGAGGATGATGCAGTAAGTTATACAATGGGACCCAGCTACATGGAGGATGATATAAGAGCCATGACAGACAAGAAGGGTTTCTGTCAGAAGCATCTTAAGAAAGTGTATGACTGTGAGAACAGACTAGGCTTTGCACTTGTCATGAAGACACATCTTGACAGGGTGATTAATGATATTGAAAGTCTGCAAGATGGTAAGGTTGCAGGAAAGTCAATGTTTAAGAAGGCTGATAAGCCAGCGGTGACTGCATATACCGAGCAGCTTGAAAGCACCTGCTTTGTATGCGAGAGGATTGAGGATACATTTGAAAGATATCTCGATACTATATTTCACATGTATAAGCATGATGCTGAGTTCAGACAGAAATATAGCGAAAGTAAAGGCTTCTGTACCAAACATTATGGAATTCTTATTGAGCGTGCAGCTAATTCTTTAAAGGGTGATATGTTAGATGAGTTCATAAAGACGACTAACAGTCTCTATATAGAAAATATGAAGCGGGTAAGGGATGATGTAGAGTGGTTTATTAATAAGTTCGACCACAAGTATATTGATGAGCCATGGAAGAATGCAAAGGATTCTCTTGTCAGAGCCATGATAAAGGACGGTTCGTATATAGCGGATGAACCTGGAAAGAAGAATATAAGATAATAAAGGCCCCACAGCTCAAGTAAGACTGTGGGGCTTCTTTCTTGCATTATAAATGTGCCTTAATACGTAAAAGTAACAGAATACAGTGTATAACCTGTTCGCTCGGTAGCTTTGTATGAATAAGATAGCTGGACACCCGCATTAGATACGGCTGATTTTAAATCAAGGTCTGATATAGTTGTGAACTCAATGTGGTCTGAGCGGCTTTTGATGCAGCGTAGTATATATCTGTCAAGGTCATACTGTGTTCCGACAGAATGAAGCTTTGCCTGAACAGGATATGTATATATATATCCATTGGCAGGATTGGCATCGTTGATATCAGACGTCCAGGTATGGTCGATTGCCATATCTGAATCAGATATATTGAAATAGCTGTGGTCAATATATTCCGGTGAACCGCCAACAGGATCATCCCATGTTACATCTACCTGATACCAGTCGCCGTTAATTTTTACGACATTCCATATATGCTGGTCGTTACCGGCTTTTCCTGAAATAGTGTAATTCTCGATTCCTAACATATCCATAAATGTTTTGAAACTTTCTGTATAACCGCTGCAGACAGCCTTTCCGTTAATCATGGCATCGTATGCGTTGAATGTCGAACCACCATTATCAATGTATGTTATATGTGATACAAGATAGTCGTGGATTGCCAGTTCATTTTCATAATCGCTCCTGGCAGGGGAGGTTACTTTGGCAAGAACTTCTATGTATTTGTTATAGAGTTCAACCTGACGGCTGTTTAACTGAGAAGTGTTTCCTGAATTAAAAGCTTTAATAATTGCATAATTATCCCAGCATTCAAATGTTACAACAAGGTTATAACCATCTTTAATTCTGCGGTATTCACATTTTATCTGCTCAATTCCGCTTATTCTTGTCAGCCATTCATTGGCATCTATAAGGTCAGAGTCGGGAACAAATATATTACATGAAGTCTGGTTATCCGACATAGCTTCTATAATGAAATTAATAATATCTTCTGTGTCAGTTGCTTTATTATCAAATGCTGTATATGAAATCTCTGTAGAACTGTCAGAGCTGTTATCATTCGTAAACGGTAATGTGCAGCCATACAGGGATGCAAGAATTACGACTCCGGTTAAAAGAGACGCCCAATATTTTATGTGTTTCATGTGTGGTCTCCTGAAAATTCTGTTATAATCATATACGATTGTATAACGAGATAATTGCAAATGTAAAGCATATTTATGGAGGAATTTTATGTCGGATTATAAATTAAAAAATATATGTGATTTCGACCTGGCTCAGACATTGGAATGTGGTCAGTGTTTTCATTTTGTAAAGCTTGATGAGAATGATTATGTACTGACAGCAAAGGGACGTTTGCTGCATGTTTCGCAGCAGGCGGATACAGTTACATTCTATGACACGGAAGAGGATGAATATGTAAATGTATGGAAAGATTATTTTGACATGGACAGGGATTATTCGGAAATTAAGAATAAACTGCTGGAAAAGGATGATAAGTTAAAGGATGCAATTGAAAGTATGTGGGGTGTGAGAATTCTTAATCAGGATTTTTTTGAAACTCTTATATCGTTTATTATATCGCAGAATAAGCAGATACCTCATATTAAGAAGATTGTAGCTGATATATCTGCTAAGTTTGGTTCATATAAGGGGACATATGGCGGAGTAGATATGTATACATTTCCAACGCTTGAACAGCTTACCAATGCGAGTGAAGAAGATTTTAAAGAGTTAAAGACAGGATTCCGCGCACCTTATATTATGGATGCAATAAGAAGAAACATGGCAGGACAGTTTGATGAGAATGAACTTAAGAACATGGAGTATGACTCATGTATTAAGGAGCTTATGACAATAAAAGGCGTTGGCGAGAAGGTTGCCAACTGCGTAAGTCTTTTCGGACTTGGAAAGAAAGAAGCATTTCCTGTTGATGTGTGGATTAAGAGAATAATGGAGACAATGTATTTTGACGGTGAGGATACCCCTAAGGATAAGATTTCTGCATTTGCAAAGGAGCGGTTTGGCGGCCTTGGCGGTTTCGCACAGCAGTATCTGTTCTATTACGGAAAAACTATAAAAATGGGTATAAAGAAATAATTATTAATAAAATCTAAAAAGTATAATATATTTGAATTAGTTGTTGACAAATAAAAGTATGAAGTGTTACATTATGTGCAGTGGTTAGCACTCGGAAAGAATGAGTGCTAACAGAGATATGAATGCTGCCATGAAGGGTTCACTCTCATGTGAAGACAGCGGAATGGAGGAATATATAATGAAATTAGTACCATTAGGAGACAGAGTTGTTATTAAAGCATTAGTTGCAGAGGAGACTACTAAATCAGGAATCGTCCTTCCTGGACAGGCTAAGGAGAAGCCACAGCAGGCAGAGGTTATTGCTGTAGGACCTGGCGGTGTTGTTGATGGTAAGGAAGTTGTTATGCAGGTTAAGCCTGGTGATAAAGTTATCTATTCTAAGTATTCTGGAACAGAAGTTAAGCTTGATGAAGATGAGAATCTTATCATTGTAAAGCAGTCTGATATTCTTGCTATCATTGAATAATTGACAAAGTCAGTTACAGATGAGGGCGGTTTGAACATATAAGAAGTATATTTATTTAGGAGGCTATTATTATGGCAAAGGAAATTAAATATGGAATTGAAGCTAGAAAGGCTTTAGAGGAAGGCGTTAATAAGTTAGCTAATACAGTAAGAGTAACAATCGGACCTAAGGGACGTAACGTTGTTCTTGATAAGTCATATGGTGCGCCACTTATCACTAACGATGGTGTTACTATTGCTAAGGATATCGAACTTGAAGATGCATTTGAGAATATGGGTGCACAGCTTGTTAAGGAAGTAGCAGCTAAGACTAATGATGTTGCAGGTGATGGTACAACAACAGCTACTGTTCTTGCACAGGCTATGATTAATGAAGGTATGAAGAATCTTGCAGCAGGCGCTAACCCAATTGTATTACGAAAGGGAATGAAGAAGGCTACTGATTGTGCTGTTGACGCTATCGCACATATGAGCGAGAAGGTAACAGGCAAGGATCAGATTGCTAAGGTTGCGGCTATTTCAGCAGGAGATGAAGAAGTTGGACAGATGGTAGCTGATGCTATGGAGAAGGTTTCTAACGATGGTGTTATCACAATCGAGGAATCTAAGACAATGAAGACAGAGCTTGATCTTGTAGAAGGTATGCAGTTCGACAGAGGATATATTTCAGCATATATGGCTACAGATATGGATAAGATGGAAGCAGTTCTTGATAATCCATATATCCTTATTACAGACAAGAAGATTTCTAATATTCAGGAAATTTTACCAGTTCTTGAGCAGATCGTTCAGAGCGGTTCTAAGCTCCTTATCATCGCAGAGGATGTTGAAGGTGAGGCTCTTACAACACTTATCGTTAATAAGTTAAGAGGAACATTTAATGTTGTAGCTGTCAAGGCTCCTGGATATGGTGACAGAAGAAAAGAGATGCTTAAGGATATCGCAATCCTTACAGGTGGTCAGGTTATTTCTGAGGAACTTGGACTTGAGCTTAAGGATACAACAATGGATATGCTTGGTAGAGCTAAGTCTGTTAAGGTTCAGAAAGAGAACACAGTTATCGTTGATGGCGAAGGCGCTAAGGAAGATATTGATGCAAGAGTTGCACAGATTAAGGCACAGCTTGAGGAGACAACTTCTGAATTTGATAAAGAGAAGTTACAGGAAAGACTTGCAAAGCTTGCTGGTGGCGTAGCTGTTATCAGAGTTGGTGCTGCAACAGAGACAGAGATGAAGGAAGCTAAGCTTCGTATGGAAGATGCTCTTAATGCAACAAGAGCTGCTGTTGAAGAAGGTGTAGTATCAGGTGGTGGTTCTGCTTATATCCATGCTTCTAAGAAGGTTGCAGAGCTTGTTAAGACACTCAGTGGGGATGAGAAGATTGGTGCCCAGATTATCTTAAAAGCACTTGAAGCTCCATTATTTCACATTGCATACAATGCTGGTCTTGAAGGTGCTGTTATCATCAATAAGGTAAGAGAGTCTGAAGTTGGTACAGGATTTGATGCATACAAGGAAGAGTATGTCAACATGATAGATGCTGGTATCCTTGACCCGGCTAAGGTTACAAGAAGTGCATTACAGAATGCTACAAGCGTTGCTTCAACACTTCTTACAACAGAATCAGTTGTTGCTAATATTAAGGAAGATGCTCCAGCTATGCCAGCAGGTGGTGCAGGCATGGGCGGAATGATGTAATTCCACAGAATAATTAAAACTTACAGCCCGGTGGGTAATTTCCCGCCGGGCAAATTGCTTTAAAGAAAGGTTATTGAATTATGATAGAAGGAACAGTAGAGCAGATTGTTAAAGTTACCGCTCCTAAGATTTCAATTTTTTACAGAATAATACTTGTGATTGCATGTCTGCTTGCAGCGACAACAATTGTGCAGACAGGATGGCTGGGTGTAATAGTTCTTGTTGTATTTATATTCTTTACGGTATTTGTATTTGAATATTATAACGCTGAATATGAATATTCATATGTTAACGGAAATCTCACTATAGATAAGATTATGGCTAAGTCTATGAGAAAGAATGTGGGAAGTTTTGACCTTACAAGAGCAACTCTGGTTGCGAAAGTAAACAGTCAGGAAGCTTTGGGTAAGGCGAGACAGCAGTTAAGGACATACAATTGTTCATCAGGAGTAGATGACCCTGATGATATTGTAATATACACATATGACAATGACAGCAATGAGATGATAAGACTGTTTATGCTTCCTGATGATTCAATGAAAGAAGCAATAGTAAGTGCTGTTGGTAATGGGGTTGCACATTTATAAAAAATGTTTGACTTTTAGCGGCAGTTTTGTTATATTCTCTTGTAACATATTTATAAACTGACTAAGATGTCAGAGACTCGTAGAAACATCCGGATTAATTTATTTATTCGGATTTTTTCTATATATTAAAACACAACAGAAAGCGAGGATTTTAGCAAAATGGGTAAAATTATTGGTGAAGGCATTACATTTGACGACGTACTTTTAGTTCCACAGTATTCAGAAGTAACACCTAATATGATTGACCTCTCAACACAGCTCACTAAGAATATTAAACTTAACATTCCTTTAATGAGTGCAGGTATGGACACAGTTACAGAACACAGAATGGCAATCGCAATGGCTAGACAGGGCGGTATTGGTATTATTCATAAGAATATGTCAGTAGAAGCTCAGGCAGAAGAAGTAGACAAGGTTAAGCGTTCAGAGAATGGTGTTATCACAGACCCATTTTTCTTACATCCAGATAATACATTACAGGAAGCTAATGACCTTATGGGTAAGTTCAGAATCTCCGGAGTACCTATCACAGATGATAATGGCAAGCTTGTTGGTATCATTACTAACAGAGACCTTAAGTTTGAGGAGCATTTTGAAAGACCAATCAAGGAGTGCATGACAAGCGAGAATCTTATCACTGCTCCTGTTGGAACTACTCTTGAAGAGGCTAAGAAGATATTAGGTAAGGCAAGAAAAGAGAAGCTTCCTATCGTTGATGATGATTATAAATTAAGAGGACTTATTACAATTAAGGATATCGAGAAGAGCGTTAAGTATCCGTCTTCAGCACATGATTCACAGGGCAGACTTTTAGCAGGTGCTGCTGTTGGTATCACAGCTAATGTTATGGACAGAGTCCAGGCACTTGTTAATTCAAGTGTTGACTGTATTGTAATTGATTCAGCTCATGGTCATTCTAAGAATATTATTACAACTCTTAAAGAGATTAAGTCAGCATTCCCTGATCTTCAGGTTATTGCCGGTAATATTGCAACAGGTGCAGCTGCAAAGGCTCTTTGTGAGGCTGGTGTAGATGCTGTTAAGGTTGGTATCGGACCTGGTTCTATCTGTACAACAAGAGTTGTTGCAGGTATTGGTGTACCACAGGTTACAGCCGTTATGGACGCTTACGCAGAGGCTAAGAAGTATGGTATTCCTGTAATTGCTGATGGTGGTATCAAGTATTCAGGAGATATCGTTAAGGCTATCGCAGCAGGTGGTAATGTCTGCATGTTAGGAAGCCTTCTTGCAGGTTGTGATGAGGCTCCTGGTACATTCGAGTTATTCCAGGGAAGAAAGTACAAGGTATACAGAGGAATGGGTTCTATCGCTGCCATGGAGAACGGAAGCAAGGACAGATATTTCCAGACTGGTGCCAAGAAGCTTGTTCCTGAGGGTGTTGAAGGACGTGTTGCTTATAAGGGCCTTGTTGAGGATACTATATTCCAGCTTATGGGCGGTCTTCGTTCAGGTATGGGATATTGTGGAGCACCTACTATTCCAGTACTTCAGGAAACAGCTCAGTTTATTAAGATGTCTTCAGCAGCTTTAAGAGAGAGTCATCCACATGATATTCATATCACTAAGGAAGCTCCTAACTATTCAGTTGAGGATAAGTAATTATCAGTAAGAATTGTCATCCGGGCAGATTATTCTGCCCGGTGTTTTTTTCAGAAGCAAAATGTATTTTCTTCTGAAATTATTGCTATTAAATAACTATATGATGTATAATAAATTAAATATAATATATTTTAATGTGAATGATATAGAAAAGGTTATGGACAACGAATAATGTATAATTACCGTATTGAAGCAGAGTATGATGGTGGAAGATATGATGGATGGCAGAGACTTGGAAAAGATGCCAGCACCAATACAATAGAGAGTAAGCTTACAGAGATAATAAGCAGAATGACTGGAGAAACAGTTGATATGTATGCCGGTTCAAGAACTGAGAAGGGTGTGCATGCACTTTGCCAGACTGCTAATTTCAAGCTTGAGAAAGAAGTTAAAGCATTTGAACTTAAGAATTATCTTAACAGATATCTGCCAAGAGATATTGCAGTTATGTCAGTGACAGAGGTTGATGAAAGATTTCATAGCCAGTTGAATGCCAGACTCAGGATATATGAATACAGGCTGGATACAGGCAATGTAGCCAATGTGTTCCGAAGGAATATGCTTATCATACATTTGATATGCCTGATTTTGATGCGATGAGAAAAGCTGCAGGATATTTTGAAGGCAGGCATGATTTTAAAGCATTTACAACAGCTAAGAAGAGCAAGAGTACAGAAAGAACAATTAAGAGAATAAGTATAGAGTATGAAGGAACAAGAGCATACATAAGAATTGAAGCGGATGATTTTCTTCATAACATGGCAAGATATATGGTAGGAATGCTGCTTGATGTAGGTAACGGATTAAAGAAACCGGAAGATGTCAGGAGATGTCTTGACGGAGAGAATGTCCAGATGTCACTTCCAGCAGAGAGCTATGGTCTGTTCCTTGTTAAGGTGATTTACTAGATAATATTAAAGGTGGAGAATAATGAAGACAATTATTGAATTAATTACAGATGAACTTAAGAGTGTGTTCACAGAGTGTGGCTATGATGAATCATATGCAAGGGTAACTGTATCTAACAGACCTGACTTGTGTGAATTCCAGTGTAATGGTGCAATGGCGGCAGCCAAGGCTTACAAGAAAGCACCATTTATGATAGCAGATGAGATTGTTGCAAAGCTTGCAGACAACAAGATGTTTTCTAAGATTGAAAGCGTAAAGCCGGGATTTATCAATATTAATATATGTGAAGATTACCTGGCTGGATATCTTAATGAGATGTCTGAAACAGAGAAGTTTGGATATGTTAATTCAGAGGGCAATAAGACTGTTATCGTAGATTACGGTGGAGCTAATGCGGCAAAGCCTCTACATGTGGGACATCTTCGTTCAGCAGTTATCGGAGAGAGTGTTAAGAGAATTAACACATTTGTTGGTAATAAGACTATTGGTGATGTTCATCTTGGAGACTGGGGTCTTCAGATGGGACTTATCATTGAAGAGTTAAGAGACAGAAAACCGGAGCTGCCATATTTTGATGACAGTTTTACCGGTGAGTATCCAGAGGAAGCACCATTTACAATTTCAGAGCTTGAAGAGATTTATCCGGCTGCTTCAGCTAAGTCTAAGGTGGATGAAGCATTTGCAGGGAGAGCTCATGAGGCAACACTTAAGTTACAGAGCGGAGACAAGGCTTGCCGTGCTATATGGCATCATATTATGAATGTTTCTAAGGCTGATCTTAAGAAGAATTATGACAATCTTAATGTACATTTTGACTTATGGAAGGGAGAGTCTGATGCACAGCCATACATTGATGATATGGTTAATAAGATGATTGATGATGGAATCGCTCATGAGAGTCAGGGAGCAACTGTTGTTGACATACAGCAGCAAGGAGATACCAAAGAACTTCCTCCATGTATCGTAAGAAAGTCTGACGGAGCAGCCCTTTATGCTACATCTGATCTTGCTACTATTGTTGAAAGAGAAAAGTTATATAAGCCGGATACATACATTTATCTTGCAGATAAGAGACAGGAACTGCATTTTACACAGGTATTCAGAACTGCCAAGAAGGCTGGAATTGTAGCACCTGATGCGGATATGAGATTCGTAGGTTTTGGTACTATGAATGGTCAGGATGGCAAGCCATTCAAGACACGTTCGGGTGGTGTCATGAGACTTGAACATCTTATAGCTGATATTGATGAAGCAGTATATGAGAAGATTATGTCTAACAGAACTGTTGAGGAATCAGAAGCAAGAGATACAGCTAAGATAGTTGGTCTTGCAGCTTTAAAGTATGGTGACCTTTCTAATCAGGCATCTAAAGATTATGTATTCGATATTGACAGATTTTCTTCATTTGAAGGTAATACGGGTCCATATATTCTGTATACAATTGTAAGAATTAAGTCTATCCTTAACAAATATAAGGAGAATGGCGGAAGTCTTGAGAATCTTAAGATTATGGGTGCAAAAGAAGAAAGTGAGAAGAATCTGTCGTTATCACTTATTAAGTTTGCAGATATGATTGATGGAGCATATAAGGATAACGCACCACATAAGATATGTCAGTTCATATATGAAGTATCTAATGCATTTAATGGTTTTTATCATAATAATAAGATACTTTCAGAACCGGATGAGGTTAAGAAGGCAAGTTATATTGCTCTTATCAGCCTTACTAAGAGCATTCTTGAGCAGTGTATTGATTTACTTGCAATTGAATGCCCTGACAGAATGTAAAGGAGAAATTTGATGGGTAAATTATTATCATTTGCAATACCATGTTATAACTCAGCAGAGTATATGGAGCATTGTATTAATACAGTGATTGCTGGAGGGGATGAGGTTGAAGTTATTATAGTTGATGATGGTTCAACAAAGGATAATACATATGAGATAGCAAAGCGTTATGAGCAGGAATATCCAGAAATAGTTAAAGCTGTACATCAGGAGAATGGTGGACATGGTGATGCTGTTAATACGGGGCTTAAGCATGCTACAGGTAAGTTTTTTAAGGTTGTTGACAGTGATGACTGGGTAGATTCCAAGAGCTATAAGAGGATGCTTGCGACTCTCAGAAGTTTTGAAGAGGGTGAAGAGCCAGATATGGTTATCGCTAACTATGTGTATGAGAAGGTTGGAGCAAAGAGAAAGAAAGTTATTCATTATGAGAATGTATTTCCAGTTGGACAGATGTTTACATGGGATGACATTAATATTGGCGATTTTAAGGTTGACCAGTACATTCTTATGCATACTGTAGTATACAGAACGCAGCTTTTAAAGGATTGCGGATTACAGCTCCCTAAGCATACATTTTATGTTGATAACATATTTGTATTTGAGCCGCTTCCATATGTTAAGAAAATGTATTATGTTAATACGAATTTCTACAGATATTTTATTGGAAGAGAAGATCAGTCGGTTAATGAAAGTGTCATGATTTCGCGTATTGACCAGCAGCTATCTGTTAATAAGAGAATGATTGATTCGTTCATTTCAGAGAACCCTCAGAATATCAATTGCAGAAAGTATATGATTAATTACTTAAGAATTATGATGGAAGTATCATCTATTTTTCTTATTGTATCTGGAACAAAAGAACATCTTGAAAAGAAAAAGGCTTTGTGGCAGTATGCCAAGGATAAGGATGAGGCACTTTATAAGAAGTTAAGACACAGCCTTTTAGGATGGTCTGTTAATATTCCGACAGCTGCAGGAAGATGGGTGTCTAAGCAGGGATATAAGATAGCTAATAATATAATAGGTTTTAATTAATATATTTAGAGGAGAGTAAAATATGTCTATAATTGATGCATTCAGACTTGATGGAAAAGTTGCAGTTGTTACAGGTGCTAATACAGGACTTGGACAGGGAATGTCTGTTGCGCTTGCACAGGCAGGAGCTAAAGTTGTAGGAGTTGCGAGAAGATCATGTGAAGATACGAAGAAGCTATAGAAGCTGATGGAGGAGAATTCACAGAGGTTATAGCAGATCTTTCGGATATGGCAGCGATTGAGACTATTGTTAATGGAGCACTTGCTGCATATGGACAAGTTGATATTCTTGTTAATAATGCAGGACTTATTAAGAGAAATGATGCTATTGATTTTACGGAAGATGAATGGGATAGTGTTATTCAGGTTAATCAGAAGATGGTATTCTTTTTAAGTCAGGCATTTGCAAAGCAGTATATTAAGCAGGGACATGGTGGTAAGATTATTAATATTAATTCTATGCTTTCATATCAGGGTGGAATAAGGGTTCCTTCTTATACAGCAAGTAAGAGCGCAGGAATGGGTCTTACAAAGGCTATGTGTAATGAATGGGCAAGCCATAATATTAATGTTAATGCGATTGCACCAGGATATATGTCTACTAATAATACAGCACAGTTAAGGAGTGATTCTGACAGAAGCGAAGCTATTATAGACAGAATTCCGGCAGGACGCTGGGGTACTCCGGACGATATGAAAGGAGCGGTTGTGTTCCTTGCATCGGCTGCATCTGATTACGTTAATGGATTTACACTTGCTGTTGATGGCGGATGGCTTGCAAGATAATTAAGAATAAAAAAGCGTTTCAACTTTAACTGGTGAAACGCTTTTTTTATAGTTCCTAGAAATTGATTTTGCAAATGTTTCTATCAACATGTGACTTGATGTAGGCAGGAACAGCAGCTTTAATGTCATCTGGCATGTCCTTCTGGCTTAACATGACAATCATGCGTCCTTTGTTAAATAACATGTAATAGCCAAATTTGTTGTAAACATTAGTGAACTGATTCCATTCGTATGTATATACAAGGTTATGGTCAGGAATATCAGCCATGATAGCATTATCCATAAGAGTTATAGTACAAGGCGCTTCCTCAGATGGATCTCTGTGTTTCAGGTGATAGTTCACGCTTGACTTGAACTGGTATCCGAATATATATAACGGATAAAACCAACATACAGCATAAAGAATCAACAGAAAGCTTGAGTAAAAATGCAGACACAGAAGCACGATAGATATAACTGCAGGTGTCCATGACAATATAAGTTCGATAGGGTTTCGTACGAATCTGTTCCAGAAAACTATTCTGGAATAATCTTTTCCAGAAGCTTTTAGTGTTGTGTTGAATTTAATAATATCCATAATAATCCTCATAAATAAATTGATATAAAGATATAATAACACCCCATCTGATATAAAACAATTAATTATCTGTTAAATTAAAAATATGAGTTTTCAAAAGGCTCGTAATAAGCTATAATATTATTAATATTTATATGGCGTAAAAGTAATGTTTTGAGAAGGGGTAAGGGCATAGGTATGGGGCTTCAAGGCATAACGGATAGTGGAACAATTATTTATAAAGGGAAGTCTTCCTATGAGGTTGTACAGAAGATTCTTGATAATATAGATTCTGGAATTGTTGTGTGTGCTACGGACTCAGGAGAGGTGCTTTTTGAGAACAGAATTGCGGCAAAAGTGCCGGAAATCCATAGAACAATTATGGATTGTATACACAATGCTCTGGAAAGTGGTGATGTACAGGGTAGAATTGGTACACCGATGGAAAGATATAATACGGAATCAGGTCTGTGGTTTGAGGTGAAGTTCACACAGCTGGTGTGGATTAGTGGGATTAATGCAATTGCTGCATCAGCAGCTGATATTACACAGAAGAAAAAGAACCAGCAGAAGATAGAATATCAGGCACACAATGATTTTCTTACAGGCTTATACAACAGGATGAAATGCGAGGTTGATTTAAGGAAAGCAATAAAAGATTCAGTGCAGAACGGTAATAAGGGAGCTGTATTATTTATAGATCTGGATGATTTCAAGCATATCAATGATGGGCTTGGACATCAGTATGGCGATATCCTGTTACAGCAGATAGCAGCGGGGATTGCAGGTATTCCAGGACTTCGGGGACATTGTTACAGAATGGGTGGAGATGAATTTGTAATAATTGTTGAACCGGAGCTTTTTGGGGATCTGGATAAGGTTATTAACAATATAACATTATTATTCAATAAACAATGGTATCTTATGGAAACAGAGTATTTCTGCACAATGAGTATGGGAATAGCATTCTTTCCTGACAACAGCGTGGATGTACATGAGATAACAAGAATGGCAGATGTTGCGATGTATGCAGCCAAGCGTTCAGGAAAGAACAGATATGTATATTATAGCAGCGAAGTAGAGAGTGCAACTTCCCAGCGTCTTGATATTGAGAACAGTATGAGACAGGCGGTTTCTACAGGAATAGACGAATTCGTAGTATTCTATCAGCCGGTTGTGAATGCTGATACGCAGCAGTGTACATCATGTGAAGCACTTGTCAGATGGGATAGCAAGGCGCTGGGTTTTATGGGACCTGGAGAGTTTATCCCACTTGCAGAATATCTTGGGCTAATTACATCAATTGGTGATTACGTTCTAGAGGAAGCATGCAGACGCTGTAAACTGTGGAATGATAATGGACATCCGGATTTCTATGTTAATGTTAATCTATCGGTTGTACAGCTGTTACAGAAGGATGTTGTAGAGAATATCAAGAAAATTCTTGAAAAAACAGGAGTTAATCCTAAGAATGTTGTACTTGAGATAACAGAATCATTTGCAATTAATGATATGCATAGAGTTATGGAAATTATCACAGGTCTCAAGAAACTGGGACCTAGAATAGCACTGGACGATTTCGGCACAGGATATTCTTCACTTAATTATATAAAGCAACTTCCTCTTGATATTATTAAGGTTGATAAAACATTTATAGACGATATTGTGGAAGATGATTATGCACAGGCATTTGTAAAGCTTATAGTTGATCTCTCGAAGACTATTGGAACTAAGATAGTTGTTGAGGGTGTTGAACATAAGGAGCAGTATGATTTGCTCAAAAGACTTGGAGTAGATTACATACAGGGATATTACTTTGGTAAACCTGTACCAGCTAAAGTCTTTGAAGAAAATAACTTAGAGGGGAGATTGGGCGAATGAACATATTGATTAAACAAGGCAGAGTACTTGATCCTGCAAGTAAAACAGACAAAGTTATGGATGTACTTATCAAAGATGGATTTGTTGCATCTATGGAGGAGAACATTGACGAATCACAGGCGGATGATGTAATTGACGCATCAGGATGCATGGTTATGCCAGGACTGGTTGACCTTAATGCACATTTCAGAGAACCGGGACTTGAACATAAGGAGACTATAAGAACAGGTTCAAGAGCTGCAGCAAGAGGTGGCTACACAACTGTGTGCATGATGCCTAATACGAAACCTGTAATTGATAATGTTGATATGTTACAGTATGTAACCGATAAGGCGGAAGAGGTTACTGACCTTAATCTGTATACAATAGCAGCCATGACTGCGGGTCAGGAGGGAGAATATCTTACTGATTTCGAGGCACTTAAAGATGCAGGGGCCATTGCAGTCAGTGATAATGGTGGAACTATCATGAATGCGAGAACTGCAAGACAGGCTATGAGACAGGCCGCAGAGGTTGATATCCCTGTATTTGCACATTGCGAGGATACTAACCTTGCAGCGAGAGGTGTAATGAATGCGGGCGAGAGAGCCAAGGAACTCGGTCTTTTCGGAATAATGGATGCGGTAGAAGATGTTATTGTTGCAAGAGATATTCTTCTTGCCAAGAATACAGGGGCAAAGCTACATATCAGCCATGTGTCTAATAAGGAGTCTGTATTCATTATTAAGACAGCCAGGGAGCAGGGGATTAATGTGACAGCAGAGGTTGCACCACATCATTTTACCCTTACTGAAGAAGCAGTTAATGGTGATGATGCTAATTTTAAGATTAATCCTCCATTAAGAAGAGATGATGATGTTAAGGCAATTAAGGAGGCACTTGCTTCAGGTGTAATTGATGCTATTGCAACTGATCATGCACCACATCATCCGACTGAGAAAGCAAGGCCTTTTGATGAAGCTCCATTCGGAGTTGTAGGCCTTGAGACAGCAATTCCTGTTACTATTACGGAACTTGTAAGAACAGGCATACTTACTCCATTACAGATGGTAGAGAAAATGAGTTATAATCCGGCTAAGATTATAGGAATTGACAGAGGTGTATTGGCACCAGGAAAGGTGGCAGATATCGCAGTTGTTGATCCTACAGCGGAATATGATATTGACAGCAACAGATTTGCTTCAAAGGGAAAGAATACTCCATTTGAAGGAAAGCATGTGTATGGAAAAGTGTTATATACAATTGTTAATGGAAGAGTTGTATACTCAGATCATAATGGAACTGAAATTCTTATTGAAAGAGAAGTCCCAAAGTTGTAAAATAAAGTGATTTTGCGTATGAATTAAGGAGGCTAAAGTAGATTAATGATTAAGAAGCTTGTTGATAAGATTGTAGAGACTAATGCACCAATAGTTGTAGGACTTGATCCGATGATGAAGTATCTTCCAAAGCATCTTGCAGATGCTGCATTTGAGCAGTATGGTGAGACACTTGAAGGAGCAGCAGAGGCTATATGGCAGTATAACAAAGGCATTATAGATAATATATATGACATTGTTCCAGCTGTTAAACCACAGATTGCAATGTATGAGCAGTTTGGAATTGAAGGACTTAAGGCATTCAAGAAAACAGTTGATTACTGTCACGAGAAAGGCATGATTGTTATCGGTGATGTTAAGAGAGGCGATATCGGTTCAACTTCTGAGGCTTATGCGGTAGCACATCTTGGAAAGGTAAATGTTGGCTCTAAGGCAATTACTCCTTTTGACGAAGATTTTGCAACTGTTAATCCATATCTTGGCTCTGATGGTATCAATCCATTTATTAAGGTTTGTAATGAGCAGGACAGAGGTATATTTATACTTGTTAAGACATCTAATCCTTCAAGTGGAGAATTCCAGGATCAGCTTATTAACGGAAGACCATTATACGAGTTAGTTGGTGAGAAGGTTAATGAGTGGGGAGCTTCAAGCATGGACGGAGATTACAGTAATGTCGGTGCGGTTGTTGGAGCTACTTACCCAGAGATGGGAAGAGTATTAAGAAAGGTTATGCCTAAGGCGTATATCCTTGTACCAGGATATGGTGCACAGGGCGGACAGGGCAAGGATCTTGTTGATTTCTTTAATCCTGACGGACTTGGAGCTATTGTAAACAGCTCAAGAGGAATTATTGCAGCATATACTAAGGAACAGTATGCGAAGTTTGGTGAGAAGAACTTTGGAGAAGCTTCAAGACAGGCTGCTCTTGATATGATTGCTGATATCAACGGAGCACTTGGCAAGTAATTATACATATTTACACACAGGTTAATAATGGAGATTATTATGGCGTACAGAGAAAATGCGAAGATTCTTAAGGCGGATTGTCTTGCTGACGGAGTCTATGAAATATGGTTTGAAACAAAGGATATTGCTAAGGCCGCTAAGGCAGGACAGTTTATATCAGTATATTCTAATGATGGTTCAAGAATGTTACCAAGACCTATCAGTATATGTAAGGTTGAGAATAATAATTTAAGAATTGTATTCAGAGTTGCCGGCAAGGGAACAGAAGAGTTTTCTAAGATGAAGGTAGGAGAATATCTTGATATTCAGGGACCTCTTGGCAATGGCTATGACTTGGAAAAAATTGCTGCAGAGCTTAAGACAGAAGGCAGAAGCTTTGATAAGGCTATTCTTTTCGGTGGTGGAATAGGTGTTCCTCCTATGCTTGAGCTTGCAAGAAGATTAGACTGCCACAAGAATGTTGTAGTTGGTTACAGAAACAGCCAGACTTTTCTTAAGGAAGATTTTGAAGCAGTTGCTGATACAGAAGTGTATATTGCAACAGAAGATGGAAGCGTTGGAGCGAAGGGTAATGTATTAGATGCCGTAAAACAGGAAAAGGTTGAGGCAGATGTTATATTTGCATGTGGACCAACTCCTATGCTTCGTGCAATTAAGGCATATGCACTTGAGAATGATATTCCTTGTTATGTATCATTAGAAGAGAAGATGGCATGCGGAATTGGTGCATGTCTTGCATGTGTATGTAAATCAACTGAGATTGACGACCATTCTCAGGTTAAGAATAAGAGAGTGTGCAAGGAAGGTCCGGTATTTAATGTTAAGGAGGTAGAACTGTAATGAGCGATATTAATATGTCAGTCAATATTGCAGGAGTTGAATTAAAGAATCCTGTGACAGTTGCTTCCGGAACATTCGGCTCAGGCATGGAGTACGGAGAATATGTTGATCTTAACAGACTCGGTGCAGTAACAACAAAGGGTGTTGCCAATATTCCATGGCCGGGCAATCCTACACCAAGAATTGCTGAGACTTATGGTGGAATGATGAATGCTATCGGATTACAGAATCCGGGACTTGATACATTTGTAAAAAGAGATATTCCATTTCTTAAGCAGTACGATACTAAGATTATTGTTAATGTTTGTGGAAAATCTGAGGCAGATTATGTGGATGCTGTTGAAAAGCTTGGCGAACAGCCAGTTGACCTTCTTGAAATCAATATCTCATGCCCTAATGTCAAAGAGGGTGGAATTGCTTTCGGACAGGTTCCATCTTCTGCGGAGGCTATTACTAAGGCGGTTAAGAAGGTCGCAAAGCAGCCGGTTATTATGAAGTTAAGTCCTAATGTTACTGATATTACAGAGATGGCAAAGGCTGTAGAGGCAGGTGGTGCAGATGCGGTTTCACTTATCAATACTCTTACAGGTATGAAGATTGATGTGAACAGAAGAACATTTGCAGTAGCTAACAAGACTGCCGGTGTGTCAGGACCTGCTATTCACCCAATCGCAGTAAGAATGGTTTATCAGGTTGCCAATGCAATTAATCTTCCTATAATCGGAATGGGTGGAATCAGAACAGCAGAGGATGCACTTGAGATGATTATGGTTGGTGCAAGTGCAGTTGCTGTCGGAACAGCGAATTTTAATGATCCATATACAACTATTAAGGTTATTGATGGAATCAGGGAATATATGGAAAAGAATAATGTAAAAGATATTAAAGAACTTATAGGCTGCGTAAAGTGATTTTTTACCGGTCATTAATCTAAAAAGACATGACAGTCATCATTAAGGTGACTGCCATGTCTTTTTGATTATAATGTTGCTGCGATATCTTCAGCAATCTGTTCAGGAGTAAGGTGATTGTCCTTTAATACTTCTGCGACATTGTATCTGTCGATAAATTCTTTCTTAATACCGAAGTTTAATACCTTCATGTCAGAAGAACCATAGAATGCTGCAATCTTAGCTCCGAAGCCGCCTTCAAGGTAGCCGTCCTCAAGAGTTGCAACTACTGCGTGGTCTTTCTTTAATTCATTAAGAGTGTCTGCGTCAATACCTGAGATATAGTAAGGATTGATAACAGTTGCGTCAATTCCGTGTGAAGTCTTAAGAATATTAGCGGCTTTTACAGCAGTTTCATAGAAAGTTCCAAGCCCGAGGATAGCAACTCTGCTTCCTTTCTTAGTAATCTCGTAAGTGTCAAGCTTGCTGAAATCTTTAGTTACAGGCGTGCCTGTTGAAATCATGCTGCCACCCGGAACTTTAATAGCAACAGGATACTCATTCTGTGTTAAAGACCAGTCAAGCATTGCAATATAATCTTCCTTAGTAACAGGTGCAAGATATACAAGACCAGGAATACTGTTAAGCATAGGAATATCCTGAAGTCCAAGATGTGTAACATCATTCATTCCATATACAGAGCCTGCAAATACTGCAAATGTTACTGCATTTCCGTTGATACATACATCTTGTGTAATCTGGTCATAGGCTCTCTGTATAAATGAGCTGTAAACGCCAAATACAGGCTTTCCGCCGTTAGCAGCGATACCGGAAGCTAATGCAACAGCAGTTTCCTCTGCGATACCAACATCAACAAACTGCTTTCCAGCCTTAGCTCTCATGTCAGCAGTAAATCCCATAACAGTAGGAGTTCCGGCTGTGATTGCAACAACACTCTTATCCTCGTCCATCTTCTTTAACAGATATTCTAAAGAAGCGTCAGAGAAATCAGGCTCTTCGTCCTTGAAAAGAGATTCACCGGTTGCGATATCAAAAGGCATATGCCAGTGCCATTTTTCTTTGTTCTGTTCAGCAGGTGCATAACCCTTGCCTTTAAGCGTATTAATGTGGACAACAACAGCTTTTTTAGTATCTTTAACCTTTTCAAATGCTTCAATTAAAGAAGCAATATCATTTCCCTTATCAACATAGATGTAATCAAGGTTCATTGCTTTGAAAAGATTACATTCAGACTGTCCATTTGTTTCACGAAGAAGCTTTAAGTTGGCATAAAGACCACCGTGATTCTCAGCAATAGACATATCGTTATCGTTAGCAACAATAATCATGTTGCCATTTAATTCAGAAGCAAAATCAAGACCTTCCAAAGCCTCGCCGCCGCTTAAAGAACCATCACCTATAACAGCGATTACATTACCATCTTCACCGTTTAAATCTCTTGCTTTGGCAAGACCACAGGCAAGACTTATAGAAGTTGAAGTATGACCTACAGTAAAGAAATCATGTTCGCTTTCGTCCGGATTAGTGTATCCTGACACATCATCATAATGCTCCTCATAAAGATATGCATCTTTTCTTCCAGTGAGCATTTTGTGAGGATAGCACTGGTGTGATACATCAAATACGATTTTATCTTTAGGCGAATCAAATACATAATGCATGGCGATGATTGCTTCTATCATACCGAAGTTAGGACCAAAATGTCCGCCGTGTTTGCTGGCTCTTGTAAGAAGGGCGTGACGCATTTCTTCTGCAAGGACATTAAGCTGCATAATGTTTAATTTCTTCACATCAGCAGGACTGTTAATATTCTCAATATACATGTTTTCTGATACTCCTTATCTTATATTTTAATACATTTTATATGATAACACCTAAAGTCAGGTTTAGGTCAAGAGAAATCTTTATGACTTGCGTTGGCGGGCATATCAGGCGGGAAAGACCTACTAGGAGCGGGAAAGAGCTGCGGTTAGTAGGTAAATCCAGCACAATACAAATCAACGCAAAGACGCATTGAAACGGGAAAACATTTATGATAAAATAAAAATCAATATTGAATATGAAGCAGCACCGCCGGACAGCGGGGCTGAATAAGGAGGATATAATGGAGCAGTATAAGCAGGAATTTATAGATTTCATGGTAGAGAGTGATGTGTTAAAGTTTGGAGATTTTACTTTAAAGAGTGGAAGAAAGTCACCTTTCTTCATGAACGCAGGTGCGTATGTTACAGGACACAGCTTGCAAGACTTGGAGAGTATTATGCAAAGGCTATTCATGAAACATATGGTGATGATTTTGATGTACTGTTCGGACCAGCATATAAGGGAATTCCAATCAGCGTAGTTACAGCAGTTGCATATGCAAAGCTTTACGGCAAGGAAGTAAGATACTGCTCAGACCGTAAGGAAGAGAAGGACCATGGTGCTGATAAGGGCGGATTTCTCGGAAGCAAGTTAAAGGATGGCGACAGAGTCATTATGATAGAAGATGTAACAACATCCGGCAAGTCGATGGAAGAGACAGTTCCTAAGGTAAGAGGGGCAGCAGATGTTACTATTGTAGGACTTATGGTTTCACTTAACCGTATGGAAGTAGGCCTTGGCGGAAAGGTGAGTGCGCTTGAGGAGATTAAGGAAAGATACGGTTTCCCAACAAGCGCAATTGTATCTATGGCAGATGTTGTAGAACACCTTTACAATAAAGAGTGTGAGGGTAAGGTAGTTATTGATGATGCACTAAAAGCAGCAATTGACAAGTATTACGCAGAATATGGTGTTAAGAACGCATAAAACTGATGTTAATGGAGGGTTAACTATGGAAGAGAATCTTTATAAGAAATTAAAGTCAGTAGGAGCTTCTAATCTTGTATTTGGTATCCTGATAATACTCTTTGGTATCGGTGCAGGTGTTATGATGATTATTAATGGTGCAAGACTTCTTGCACACAGATCAGATAGCTTATTCTAGTGAAGGGGAACTGCCTGGTGGGTTAATTATGCCTGCCGGGCAGATTTGTTATGAAAAAGAAACATTATGTAACGCTTATAAAATGGGCGCTTTTTGTTATATATATGATTCTGCTCTTTTATGTAGTCTTTTTCGCAGAAGGAATGGGAAGGGCAGAGATAGCCAGCGGTTACAAATACAATCTTACACTGTTCACGGAAATAAGGCGCTATTGGCGTTATCTTGGACATTTTGACTCGCTTGGCTGGATAGCATTTCTTAATATAATTGGAAATGTGCTGGCATTCATACCATTTGGAATATTCGTGCCGTGGCTTTCCAATGGCAGAATTAATGTTTTTGCTACATTTGCATATGGATTCGCACTGTCGCTTACAATAGAAACAGTACAGCTTATATGTAAGGTCGGCTGCTTTGATGTTGATGACATTGTGCTTAATGTACTGGGAGCATTGTGCGGTTATGCGGTATATGCGATAGCATACAGAATAGTTAAAATGTTTAGTAAAAAGGACAGGTGAAAAAATGAAACTTTTTAATAAATACAAGTTCTCTGATAAAAGTCAGGCACTTGGTGGTTTGATATCGACTGCGATGGGAATACTGTCATTGCTTTCTTTTGGTTACGGAGTGTATCTGTCTTTTAAAGCAGCAGGAGAAGGCGGCTTAAGAGTAGGAAGTCTTGGAATATTAAGCCTTATCTTAGCGGTAATTGGAACAGTAATCGGACTAATCAGCTTCAAAGAAGATAATAAGTTCTACGGAACTTCGAGATTTGGTTCAATGCTGTGTGGGGTAATAGCAGTATTTATGATAGCAGTATTCTTAATGGGAATATAATCCTTATCAGGGCAGAAGGAGAAAGAAATTGTTTAATGATAATGTAGAAGAGCGTTACGCTCTTGCAATAGAAAGAATTAAAGAGATAGCAGAGGAACCTGGGCTTAAGACGGATGGGTTTGCAGATTATTTCAAATGTATTGCCACATTTATTCTTAAGATGGATAAGCTTGCGGCTGACTTAAAAGCTGATGTTTTCAGAGATTGTTCACTTGAAGAGTATAAGAATGTGAATACAGGACTGTATGAAGATGTAATTGGCAAGGCTTATGAGACAAGCTACGCTAATCCGGCATATGCAGCTTCAAAGTTAGGGCTTTCAGAGGGAAGACTTTTGTCATTCCTTTATGTTGAGATAAGAGGAATGATTGTGTATGCATATGAAGGCAGAATGGCAGAGATGACAGCACTTATGGAGCTTTTTGTTGAAGTGTACTGCATGTGTGCATCGACTGAGGAAGACTGTGGAAAGCCAGATTATAAGCAGATGAAAGAATCTGTGTACTGGTATGTGAGCGATTACAGTGATGACCTTATGGAGTACAGGGTAAGAGAGCTGTTAGACCCTGAACTTGATTTTGCAACTAAGATAATTATGGAGTCTGACCTTACAGATGTAAGATATCTGTACAGATTCGGTGAGTATGTTACTGACAATGAGATTAAGACAGCAGAGTATCTTAGTTCGCTCAGTGAAGAAGAAATCCAGAAGATGGCAGACACATTTACTGAAGGGTACAGAATCGGATTCGAGCTTACAGGCAAGGATTTGTCTAAGAAGAAAACAGTTAATATAAGATACTGTCTGGGATTTGAAAGACTTGTGAGGGCTGAGATTAAGAACTTTGAAAAGCTTGGCCTTAAGCCTACAATATACAGAGCTGCGGTCAACACTATTAATAAGAGACTTAACATCAAGGTTGGTTATTACGGTGCGAATCCTAACAAACAGATGGATTTTGACCATCGTTTTGACAATGCGCTTTATATGGACGGAGAATTCATTGAGAGAAAGACAGGCGCACTGAGGCTTGCTTATGAGAAAAACAAAGAGCTTGCAGCAGTTCATGGTGGACCTGCTGTTATGGAAGTGTTTGGTGAAGTGCCATTTGAACCACAGATTAAGAGTGAAGCGTTAAGCCTTGATGCAAAACAGCAGAAGCTTTCTGTGAAATACAGCAATGACGCGGGAAGTATTGTTAATGAGTATATCAAAGGCGAGGAGAGAAGCTTTACAATAATTGCTTATCCGGTACCGGAGATTGGAGAGAATTTCGAGGAAATATTCGAGGGTACTGTTAAGATTAATACCCTGGATTATAACAAATATAAAGCTATCCAACAGGCACTTATTGATGTACTTGATACAGCACAGTATGTTGAGGTTAAAGGAGCTAACGGAAACTGCACAGACATGAAGGTTTCTATTATGAAGATAACCGACCATAATACGCAGACTGTATTTGAGAACTGTCTTGCGGACGTTAATATTCCGCTTGGAGAAGTATTTACATCACCTGTGTTTAAAGGTACAACGGGCGTTCTTAATGTGAGCAGTGTATATCTTAATGATATTAAATTCAATAATCTCAAGGTGTGGTTTGAGGATGGATTTGTTAAGGATTACACATGCACCAACTTTGAAGATGAAGCTAAGAATAGAGAGCTTTTCAAGGCAAATGTGTTATATGACCATGAAACACTGCCGCTTGGGGAGTTTGCTATAGGAACTAACACTACTGCGTATGTATTTGCCAATAAGCATGATATCGTGTATAAGCTTCCAATTCTTATTGTCGAGAAAATGGGACCGCATTTTGCAGTTGGTGATACATGCTATTCGAGAGCAGAGGATGTGTATGTAACGAATCCCGACGGTAAGGAGATTATCTCGAGGGATAATGATGTTTCACTCCTTCGTAAGACTGAGCCTGACAAGCTTATTATAACTGCCATACAGATATTACAATTCCATATGATGAGATTGGCAATATCACAGTTGTGGCAGAGGACGGAACAAGAAAAGACCTGATTAAGAATGGCAGATTCGTGCTTGATGGCACGCTTGCACTCAATGATGCATTTTTACAGGAACAGTAAAGATGTAATATGGGCTTTTTCTTGACGCGTAGTTTAAAACAAAGTACAATAATATTTAAGTGTTTTTCACTGATAAAATTATATATCTATCGGACATAGGAGGTTAATATGGCTTTAGTAGGAATTGTTATGGGAAGTGACTCTGATATGCCTGTTATGGCAAAGGCAGCAGACATTCTTGAACAGTTAGGAATTTCGTATGAGATGACAATTATCTCAGCACACAGAGAGCCTGACGTATTCTTTGAATATGCTAAGAGTGCAGAGGAGAAGGGATTTAAGGTTATTATTGCAGGTGCAGGTATGGCAGCACATCTTCCGGGTATGTGTGCAGCTATTTTCCCAATGCCTGTTATTGGTATTCCAATGCACACAACATCACTAGGCGGTAGAGATTCATTATATTCAATAGTACAGATGCCTACAGGTATTCCGGTTGCAACTGTTGCTATTAACGGCGGTGCCAATGCAGGTATTCTTGCAGCCAAGATTCTTGCAACATCTGATGCAGCACTTCTTGAAAGGCTTAAGGATTATACTAAGAATCTTAAGGAAAGTGTTCAGAAGAAGGATGCCAGACTTCAGGAAGTCGGTTATAAGAATTATTAATTAGTAACTGGAGTTACATTAACTTACATTTATCATAATATTGAAGGAGAAAGAATCATGGATTACAAGAAATCTGGAGTTGATATTGAAGCAGGTTACAAGTCAGTTGAGTTAATGAAAGAGGCTGTTAAGTCTACTATGAGAGAAGAAGTGTTAGGAGGACTTGGCGGATTTTCGGGCGCATTTTCACTTGCTAAGATTAAGGAGATGGAAGAGCCTGTATTACTTTCAGGAACTGACGGATGTGGAACTAAGGTTAAGTTAGCTTTCATTATGGACAAGCATGATACTATCGGTATTGATGCAGTTGCTATGTGTGTTAACGATGTTGTATGTGCTGGTGGAGAGCCACTCTTCTTCCTTGATTACATCGCATGCGGCAAGAATTATCCAGAAAAGATTGCTACTATCGTTGGTGGTGTTGCAGAGGGCTGCAGACAGTCTGAATGTGCACTTATCGGTGGTGAGACAGCAGAGCATCCGGGACTTATGCCACAGGATGAATATGATCTTGCAGGATTTGCTGTAGGTGTTGTTGATAAGAAGGATCTTATTACAGGCGAGAACATCAAGCCGGGTGATACTCTTATCGGTATCGCTTCAAGCGGTGTACACAGCAATGGATTCTCACTTGTAAGAAGCGTATTTACAATGACAGAGGAATCTCTTAATACATATTACGATTCACTTGGAAAGACATTAGGAGAGGCATTACTTGCTCCAACTAAGATATATGTTAAGACAATGAAGGAAATCAAGAAGGCAGGCGTTAAGGTTAAGGGCTGCAGCCATATCACAGGTGGTGGTTTCTATGAAAATGTACCTAGAATGCTTCCAGACGGTGTTAAGGCAGTAATTAAGAAGGACAGCTACGAAGTACCACCAATCTTTAAGATGCTTGCAGAAGATGGCAATATCGAAGAGCATATGATGTATAATACATTTAACATGGGTATCGGTCTTGTACTTGCCGTTGATCCTGCTGATGTTGATACAGTTATGGCAGCAGTTAAGGCTGCAGGTGAGACTCCATATGTTATCGGAAGCATTGAAGCTGGCGAGAAGGGAGTTACTTTATGCTAAGAGTTGCAGTTATGGTTTCCGGAGGCGGAACTAATCTTCAGGCTATTATCGATGCTGTTAAGGATGGAACAATCACTAACACAGAGCTTGTAGCAGTTATAAGCAATAATGCCGGAGCATATGCACTCACAAGAGCTAAGGATAACAATATTCCAGCATATTGCATATCACCTAAGGATTATGAAAGCAGAGATGCATTTAACGATGCGCTGCTTGATAAAGTGAATGAGCTTAATGTTGACCTTATAGTACTCGCAGGATTCCTTGTAAGAATCCCAGAGAAAATGGTTCATCAGTACAGCCACAGAATTATTAATATTCACCCATCACTTATACCTTCCTTCTGCGGAGTTGGTTTTTACGGACTTAAGGTTCATGAAGCAGCTTTAGAAAAAGGTGTTAAGGTATCAGGTGCAACTGTGCATTATGTAGATGAAGGAATGGATACAGGAGAGATTATTTTCCAGAAGGCAGTTGATGTACTTGATGGTGATACTCCTGAAACTCTTCAGAGAAGAATTATGGAGCAGGCTGAATGGAAGCTTCTTCCTAAGGCAATTAACAAGATTGCCAATGAACATGTTAATTAATGATTACTGACTAAGTATATAGATAACAATATGCGGAGGAATTAAGATGAAAGTATTAGTTGTAGGCAGCGGCGGAAGAGAGCATGCAATATGCTGGAAGTTAAGCAAGAGTCCTAAGGTTGACAAGATATACTGTGCACCGGGTAATGCGGGAATTGCAGAACTTGCAGAGTGTGTTGATATTAAGGCAATGGAGTTTGAGAAGCTTGTAGCATTTGCTAAGGAAAACAGCATTGACCTTACTGTTATCGGTATGGACGACCCACTTGTCGGCGGTGTCGTTGATGTATTCGAGGCAGAGGGCTTAAGAGTATTCGGACCAAGAAAAAATGCAGCTATTCTTGAAGGATCTAAGGCATTTTCTAAGGACCTTATGAAGAAATACAATATTCCAACAGCAGCTTATGAAACATTTACATCAGCCAAAGAGGCCAAGAAGTACCTTGAGACTGCTGAGTATCCTATCGTTCTTAAGGCTGACGGACTTGCACTTGGCAAGGGTGTTCTCATCTGTGAGAACAAAGAGGATGCACTTGCAGGTGTTGATGAGCTTATGCTTGACAAGAAATTCGGAACAGCAGGTGATACTATTGTCATTGAGGAATTCATGACAGGCCGTGAGGTTTCAGTACTTTCATTTGTTGATGGTAATACAATTAAGATTATGTCATCAGCTCAGGATCATAAGAGAGCTAAGGATGGTGATCAGGGGCTTAATACAGGCGGAATGGGTAACTTCTCACCATCACCTTTCTACACTAAGGAAGTTGATGAGTTCTGTAAGAAATACATTTATCAGGCAACTGTTGATGCAATGAAGAGTGAGGGCAGACCATTTAAGGGAGTTATCTTCTTTGGACTTATGCTTACTCCAAAGGGACCAAAGGTTCTTGAGTACAATGCAAGATTTGGTGATCCTGAGGCACAGGTTGTTCTTCCTAGAATGAAGAATGATATTGTTGATGTATTTGAGGCTTGTATTGATGGAACTCTTGATAAGGTTGACCTTCAGTTTGAAGATAACGCATGTGTATGTGTAATTCTTGCTTCTGACGGATATCCACTCGCATACGAGAAGGGCTTCGAGATTAAGGGAATGGAAAATTTCAAGGGTAAGGATGATTATTTCTTATTCCATGCAGGTTCTAAATTCAACGAAGAAGGCAAGGTTGTAACTAACGGAGGACGAGTTCTCGGTGTTACAGCACTTGGCAAGGACCTTAAGGAAGCAAGAGCCAAGGCTTATGAAGCTACTGAATGGGTAGATTTCGATAACAAATATATGAGACATGATATTGGTAAGGCAATTGATGAAGCTTAATCAGTTATTTTAAGTATTAAAAATGGGGGCAGATGGCTGGAGAATACCGGTTATCTGCCTTAGTGTGTAAATGAGGAGACAATTATGAAAATAACACCAGTTAAGGGTACTAATGATTATCTTCCTAATGAGGTTGAAATCAGGGATTACCTTCAGAATGAGATATTAAAGGTATATGTTGCTAATGGATTTGAACACATTACAACACCTATTATTGAGGATATTGAGAACCTTGATAAGAGTGATGGTGGTGAGAATTTAAATCTTATATTCAAGATTATGAAGAGAGGCGATAAGCTTGAGAAGGCTGTAAGTTCACTTCAGGAAAATCCTAAGACAGGAACAGCCTGTGAGAATGAAATTGCTGATATGGGATTAAGATATGACCTTACACTTCCGCTCAGCCGTTACTTTGCTAACAACAAGGACAAGCTTACTCTTCCTATGAAATGTATCCAGATGGACAGAGTGTACAGGGCTGAAAGACCACAGAAGGGCAGACTTCGTGAGTTTGTTCAGTGTGATATTGATATTATCGGTTCTGATTCTACAGATTCAGAGGTTGAACTTATTCTTACAACAACCAAGGCCCTTAAGGCTATTGGCATGAAGAATTTCAAGGTTAAGATTAACGACAGAAGACTTCTCCGTTCATTCCTTCAGAATTGTGGATTTGCAGAGGAGCAGCTTGACAGTGTGTGCATTACATTTGACAAGATGGATAAGGTCGGACTTGATGGTGTTAAGGCTGAGCTTACAGATAAGGGCTTTGATGCTGCTGCAATTGAGAAGTTTATCGGATTCTTTGGAAGTGTTTCAAGTGCACAGGAGATAAGCCTTGAAAGTGTTGAAGCTATACTGGATGATAAAGCTCCGGCAGAGAGTGTAAGAGGAATCATTAATACAGTAAATGAGCTTTCAGACGGTCAGTTTGATGTTGTATTTGACCTTTCTTTAGTAAGAGGTCAGGGCTACTATACAGGAACTGTATTTGAAGTTGAAAGTATTGATTTCAAGGGTGCTATCGCAGGTGGTGGAAGATATGACAACCTTATTGGCAAGTTCTTAGGACAGCAGGTAAGCGCTGTTGGATTCTCAATCGGATTCGAGAGAATCTTCTCAATCCTTATGCAGAATGGCGTTGAGACTAAGGCATCAGCAGATAAGATTGCTGTTATGTATGATGAGGGACAGGTTAAGGAAGCCTATGCAATAGCAGAAAAATACAGAGCAGAAGGTAAGGTATGCTCATTATATGTAAAGCCTAAGAAGATGGGTAAGTTCCTCGGAAAGCTTGAAGAGCGTGGATATAAAGGATTTGTCAATGTCAGCAATGGGGACGAGATAAGCTTGTTTTAGTGAGTTTTATGGCGCAGCCTTTTTAAGGGCTGCGCTTATTGCTTCTATAAAGACGGAATATGTATATCTGTTGGCTGAATCATAGGTTATGTTGGTTGTGCCAGCTTCCATGACTTTAGCAGCAACTTCATCAAATGAAGTCGCCAGTTTAGGGTACATGGTAGTGATTGACTCGGAAAGATTAACAAGCTCAATGCTGTTAATGTTAGAAGAATCAACTGTGACCTGGATGTCAACGGGATTGCCATCTAACAGGATAGAAGCGGTATATACTCCGGGGCAGAATTTAGGAGCGTCGGCATTATCAAGGGGTGTTTCAATATTAGAAGAAGCAGAAGCATTTACAGTGCTGCTCCTAGGCTGAGTAGTGTTTCTGGAATTATCAGAATCCTTGCTGCCAAGACGGATAACAGCGAATATAACAAATGCTATTACAATAGCAGCGATAACTGCTCCAATAAGGAGCTTTTTAAGTGGAATAACAACGATTTTAGTCTGACTCATCACAAAGAAACCTGCCCTTCATATTCATTATTACAAAATATATGGCAGACATGAGAAGATTATGATTAAAATGTGGTATATTAATTACAAATGTATTAAAGAGACGAATGATTATGAACCGTAGATTTACCAAAATATTTGCAGTAATAATGCTGATAGCGGCAGGCATGACAGCGTGTGGACAAAAGAAAAATGTAACAATAGATGATACATTTGAAACAGAGACAGCGAACATACAGGAGATTGCAGTACAGGAAATTACAACACAGGAAGCTACAACAGAAAAAGAACTGGAAGATGATGAGTATGTACTTGTGAAAAAATACATACCGGATATATATGTCGAATTAATGTATGCAACAGAAAATAATTTTACAGGAGTAAAAATATATGATTTCACAGATGCATACCTGAGATATGGTACAGTTAAGAAACTTGCAAATGTGCAGAAAGAGCTGAATTCTTCTGGGTACAGTCTGAAGATATGGGATGCATACAGGCCATTTGAGGCGCAGGAAAAGTTGTGGGAAGTGTATCCAGATCCGAATTATGTAGCTAATCCGGCAAAAGGAATGAGAAAACACAATCTTGGTGGAACGGTAGATGTAACAATGGTTGACATTAATGGAGATGAGATTCCAATGCCTACAGAATTTGATGTTTTTTCCTTGAAAGCAGACCGCAATTATGCAGACATAGCTGATGAAGAAGCTGTGAAGAATGTGATGATTCTTCAGAACACTATGGAAAATAATGGCTTTACAGGCTATAAGGGAGAATGGTGGGATTATTCGGATACAGACTTGTATGAACCAGTTAATTTCATCCCATAAAAAATAAATAACAAAAAACTGTATTATGATGAATATAGGATAGCATTTCTGTAATAATATAATGAGATAGTTAGAGGCTTCTATGACACTTATCTGGATTGCTAACGAATCAAGAGTTAAATATAATATTAATTAGCAGAAGAGGTATAATGTTGTTGGATGGTAGAACGCCTCTTTTGTATATAGGAATGTGAATAAAGTATGAATAAAGCTTGAATAATCTGTGTAAAAGTGTTAACATTAATGCAAGTTTTGAGTTGTATATGTTCACAATAGACAATTCAATGCATTTTAAAAATAATATAAAGGAGAAGAGCTATTATGCAAAAAATTAGAAAAGTTTTTGCAAAGGTGGTTGCTGGATTATTAGTAGTAAGTAATCTTGCAATAGCAGCACCTAGTATGACTTATGCAGCCTCTGCTACAAGTTTTACTACAGTTGGGGGCTGGAATGAAATGATGTATGCTACAATCAAAGGCGTTAAGGACGCAGATGTAACAGCAGTATCTTATTCAGGTCCAGTAAGCGGATCTCTTACAGGTGAAGATTTTGAGTACCTTGTCAGAGATACAAGCGATGGTGTAAGAGTCGATGTTATGGGATTAAAGCCAGGCACATATACTCTTACTGTAACAACAAAGACTGGCACATATACACAGTCAGGTATTGAGGTTAATGAACAGGACAGATCTGGATATGCGCATTACAATTATACTGATGGTGTAGGTGCATATAATGATGACGGAACATTAAAGGATAATGCAATTGTTCTTTATGTAACAGATGAAAACAAGAACACAGTTACACTTTCTTATGGTGGAGTAACAGTTTCAGGCATTGGTAATATTCTTAACTCAGTCGGTAAGGCATGTGGTGAAGCAGGTCATGAGACAGAGTGTAAGAAGGTATCGAAAGGAAAGACATATTACGGTAAGGGTAATACTAATCAGGGTATTCTCCAGTTACTTGCTGAGAATAATATACCATTAGTAATTCGTATGGTCGGAGCAGTATCAGAGTCTGGTCTTTATAAGACAGGAACATGGGCAGCAGCTAATGCAGGACTTATTGATGGCCTTACAGATTATGATTGTAATGATTATGGTGGAAGTATTGGCGACAATGGTCATATGGCACGTATGAAGTCAGCAAAGGATGTAACAATTGAAGGTGTTGGTACAGATGCAGCTATGGATGGATGGGGAATTCATTTTATGTCTGAGACATCAACAACAGCAGCTGGATTAGGAAAGAGCTTTGAGGTTCGTAACCTCACATTTATGAATCAGCCAGAAGATGCTATTGGTATGGAAGGTGTTCAGGATGGCTCTGTTATAACAGCTCCAGTTGAAAGATGCTGGATCCACAACAATGAGTTTTACAGCCCTTCTATAACAGGACCTGCAGAATCAGATAAAGCTGAAGGTGACGGTTCTTGTGATTTCAAGCGTGGTGAATATTTAACAGTTTCATATAACTACTTTGAAGGATGCCATAAGACTAACCTTGTTGGTTCATCAGATACATCATTACAGTATAATCTTACATATCATCACAATATCTGGAAGGGATGTGCGGCAAGACAGCCTCTTGGACGTCAGGCAAATATGCATTTCTACAATAACCAGTTTATTGGAACAACAGATTATGCTATGAATACAAGAGCTAATGCTTATATATATTCAGAATACAATTTATTTTTCATGACAAAGAATCCAATGGATGTAAGATCTGGAGCAATTAAGAGTTATAATGATTCATTCTCATCTTGTATTGGATCGATGACAGGAACAGTTGTTACAGATAAGTCAACAAAGGTTACATCTGGTAACAAATATGAGAATTTTGATACAAATGCATCACTTTCATACATTCCAAGTGGTGATTATCAGTTACAGACAAGCGTCACAGATGCAGCTAAGGTTCTTAAGGCATATAATGGTTGTATGCCAGAGAATGTTAAGACATCAGGGGAAGTTACTACATCAGAGTGCTCATTATTATCATATTGTGCACCTGGCGTAACACCAATTAATATCTCTGAATATCCATATACAGCAGCACCAGGAAAGATTAGCAAGACAGTATATGCATTTACAGTGGGTGGAACAGTTGATGTTACTGTATCATTTGCATCAGAAGCATTAACAACAACTGGATGCCTTGTTAATGAGTCTGGTGAGTGCTTCCAGGTAGGAAGTGGTACTGTTACAGGACTTCCAGCTGGAACATATATGATTATGCCATGTAATATTCAGTCAGGCAGCAATGGAGTTAATCCGGCAGCAGGAACATTTAAGGAGATGACTATTAATTCAATTACAATTAATGCGGCTGATCCTAATGCACATTATCATCATTATGTATCAGAGGTAACTAAGCAGGCTACATGTGCAGAAGAAGGCGTTATTACATATACATGTATAGCAACTAATGGAACATGTGATAAGAAGACATATACAGAGTCAATTCCAAAGACTGCTCATACATATGGTGAGTGGGTAGTTGAAAAGGAAGCAACAGAGACAGAGACAGGTCTTAAGAGACATACTTGTACAGTATGTGGGGCTGATCAAACAGCAGTTATTCCAGTTAAGGGAAGTGAGCCGGATGTACCAGCACCATCAGAAGGAAGCTATGTACAGAATTTCACAGCTTCAGGAATGACAAGTGATTTCTATAGTATTACAGGAAGTACATCAGATAGTAAGGGATCAGTAACATATAATGGACTTACACTTACAACATGTCTTAAGATGGAAAGCAGGACTAATATAAGTTTTACAGCACCATCTGCTGGAAAGCTTACACTTGTATTTGGCGGAACAACGGCAGCTTCTGGCAAGAGTGTAAAGATTAACGGTACAGAAGCAAAAGTTGGCAGTGATGGTACAGTAACAGTAGATGTTGCAAAGGGTGCTGTAACTGTAACAAAGGGAGATGCAATCAATCTTTTCTATATGGTATACACACCAGATGGAACAACAGAAGAGACACATACACATAACTATGTATCAAAAGTAACAAAGGAAGCAACATGTACAGAGGCAGGAGTGCTTACATATACATGTACATCTACAACAGGAACATGTGACAAGAAGACATACACAGAAGCAATACCAGCAAAGGGACACAGCTTCAGCACAGAGTGGACAATAGATGTTGAGCCAACAGAGACAACACCAGGAAGTAAGAGCCACCATTGTACAGTATGTGATGCGAAGACAGATGTAACAGAGATACCAGCAACAGGAGTTGTAGAAGAACCATTAGCAATAAGCGTAACAAAGACAGAAACAGAAGCTAATGTAACATTTACAGCAGAGGCTACAGGTGGAAAAGAAGGTTATACATATAAGTTTATAGTGTATAACAGAACAACAAAGACCTGGGGACTTGTACAGAATTTTAGTAGTAATAATACATGTACATGGACAAAAGGAAGTGCTGGAGACAGAGAGTTTTATGTAGATGTAAAAGATGCTGAAGGAAACATAGTAAGAAGCGAGATGCTTAATGTAAAGATGACAGCAGAAGCAACACTTACAGGAAAAGAAGCAATAGGAGCAGGTGAAAAACTTACTCTTAAAGCCCAGTCAAATGTTGGAGCAGGATGCACATATAAATTTATAATCTTTAATCCAGCAACAAATCAGTGGTTTAAGTTACAGGATTTCAGCTCAAATGATACAATAACATGGACAGCAGGAAATGATGGAACAAGAATATTCTATGTAGATGTAAAAGATGCAGCAGGAAATGTAACAAGAAGTAAGGCACTTAATGTTAAGATAGGAACAGGAAGTGCAGATAAGCTTACAATAAAGACAACAGTAAGTGCTACAACAACAAAGGTAGGAGACAAGTTAACATTCACAGCAGAAGGAAATGGAGGAGAGTCAGGATACACATATAAGATGGTTGTATATAATAGAACAACAAAGATATGGGGACTTGTACAGAACTTTAATAGCAACAATACAATAACATGGACAGCAGGAACAGAAGGAGACAGAGAGTTTTATATAGACGTAAAGGATGCCGCTGGAAATGTAACAAGAAGTGCAATGATGAATGTTAAAACAACAAAGTAATTAACTGTTATATGGAGCACACAGGGTTAAACCTGTGTGCTTTTTATTTTGCGAGAATGTGTTATACTAATAAAAATGTAAAAAGGGGAGTAACACATGTCACTACAATTAATTCTAGGCAGTTCTGGTGCGGGAAAATCACACCATCTGTATACACATATAATTGATGAGTCAATGAAGAATCCTGACAGGAATTATATAGTTGTTGTGCCAGAGCAGTACACTATGGCAATTCAGAAAAGACTGGTGTCCATGCACCCAAGAAAGGGAATCCTTAATATAGATGTTGTGAGTTTTGAAAGACTTGCATATAAAGTATTTGAGGAAGTGGGCGAGGACAATCTTGAAGTTCTTGATGACACAGGAAAGAATCTGATTATTAAAAGAGTTTTGGAGCAGAACAAGGACAGATTAAAATATTTTGGAAGTAATCTGTCTAATACAGGATTTGTGTCAGAGATTAAGTCTGTTATATCGGAGATGCTTCAGTATGATATCAAGCCGGATGTTATGCAGGATGCGGCAGGTGCAGCATACAGTGATTCAGAGGGAAGTGCAGCACTTCAGTATAAGCTTGATGATATCGTACTTGTATACAATGCGTTTGCCGAGTACATAGACAAAAACTATATAACTAAAGAAGAAATATTGGATAAATTATGCAGTAAGGTTGCAGAGTCAGAGAGAATAAAGAATTGCGAGATAGCATTTGACGGATTCACAGGTTTTACTCCGGTTCAGTATAATTTACTGACAATTCTTTTATCAATGTGTCCGAAGATATATGTTTCTCTGACAATTGATGCATCAGAGCGTGAAAATTCAGTAAGAGGCAGGGAAGAACTCTTTTTCATGAGTAAGGACTGTGTATCAAAGCTTTATAAGATATGTGATGAAGGACATGTAAAGATTCTTGAACCTGTGTATATTGCGGATAGGGAGATTCCGGGAAAGAATATAACTGTGAACATCAATTCAAGGTTTAAGAATTCAATAGAATTGGATTTTCTTGAACAGAACCTTTTTAGAAACAATGCGGGAAGATTTAACCAGAAGACTGACAATATCGTTATATATGAGGGAGCTGTTGCCAGGGAAGAATTAACATTTGCAGCAGGAGAAATAATAAGACTTACAAGACTATGTGGATACAGATATAATGAGATTGCGGTAGTTACTGCGGACATGGACGGCTACGGAAAGCTGGCGGCTAATATATTAAAGCAGAATGATATACCGTATTTCCTTGATTACAAACGCCATGTGACTGACAATCCATTCATTGCGGCAATTAACGGCGCACTTGGAATAATTGATAATAATTACAGCTATGACAGCATTTTAGGATTCCTTAGAACCGGAATGAGCGGAATGGAGCGCGAAGATATTGATCTGTTAGACAATTACTGTGTTGCGGTTGGAATCAGAGGCAGGGGAAAGTGGCATGAACCGTGGATAAGAAAGTTCAGGGGAACGGTCAATAATACTGACCTGGAGAAGCTTAATTCACTAAGAACAATGATAACGGATATGTTGGACCCATTGGAAGAAGTGCTAAAGTCAAAGGAATCAAATGTTGCTGATATGGTAAAGGCACTTTATGAGTTTCTTGTGCGTGAAAATATGGAGCATAAGGTAAGTGCGCTTAATGACAGCGAGTACACTGGTGATGAATATGCGCAGTTATATAAGAAAGTTATAGAAGTATTAGATAAAATGTATGCTCTTCTTGGAAGCGAGAAGGTTGGTATTAAAGAATTTAATAAAATACTTGCGTCAGGATTTCAGGAGATTAAGATAGGACTTATTCCGCAGACCAATGACTGTGTTGTTATAGGTGATATAGAAAGAACCCGTCTTGACAATATCAAGGTCATGTTCTTTGTCGGAATCAATGACGGCAACGTCCCTAAGAAAGCTGATTCAAGAAGCATTCTGTCAGAAAGCGACAGGGAATATCTTGAGGATAAGGGGATTGTTATGTCCGCTTCCGTAAGAGAGAAAGCATTTACACAGAGATTCTATCTGTATCTTATTATGACGAAGAGTGCGGAAAAGCTGTACATGTCATATGCTGTGAAAAACAGTGAGGGTGCAGCACTTATGCCATCTTACATTATAAGAAGCATGAGAAAAATGTTTCCACAGTGCCTTAAGTTATCTTACAAAGACACAGCACAGCAGAATTCTTATGTAACAATACCACATGCGGCTTACAGCTATGAACAGACTGAAACTGCTGCAAATGTAGATGAGGATATTATTGATTCACTTACGGGCGGAAGGCTTGTCGGAAGCGTAACTTCTTTTGAGAATTTTGCAGAGTGTCCATTGAGATATTACCTGAGGTATGGAGTTGATTTAAAGGAACGGGAAGAATTCACATTTTCACCAGTAAACTTCGGCGTCGTATTGCATGCGGTTATCCGTGAGGTGTGCGATGAAATCAAGAAAAACGGTGAGTCGTACTATCTGATATCAGAGGAGAAGCGCCGCGAGATGGTAAAAAGAAGTGTTTCTGCAATTACTGACATATACCAGAACAGTATCCTTAAGGATTCAAGCCGTAATTCATTCATGATTAAGCGAATGGAAGACCTTGCAGACCGTACTATATGGGCAATGGGTGAGCAGTTAAAATGTGGTGATTTCGTGCCATTTGTATTCGAGCATAAGTTTAATATGGAAGTCGGAGACGGAGACAGAAAGCAGCTTATGAGCGGAACAATTGACCGCGTGGACATATGTGAGAACGACACAGATGTGTATGTCAGGATTATTGATTACAAGACTGGAAAGAAGGATTTCAACATAGTAAAGACCTACTACGGAATTGATATCCAGCTTATGGTCTACATGGAAGCGGCGATGAAGCTTGTGGCAAAGATGCGTCCGGGTAAAAATGTGCTTCCTGCCGGAGTATTCTACTATAACATAAGCGACCCGATTGTATCTGCAACTAATGAGAGTGCGGAAGAGATAGAGGATAAGATTAAGGGTGAACTGCGTCTTAAAGGAATGGTCAATTCTGATAAGGATATTGCCGAGAAAATGGACAATACCGGGGGTACATCACTTAATATTCCAGTGAGCAGAAAGGCTGACGGCGGATTTGATTCAAGAAGAAGCAAGGTGATGAATACAGAACAGTTTAACATGCTTGGAAGATTCGTTGATGTAAGGGCGGTTGATACCGCGGATAGAATTGCAGGTGGTGATATCAGGAGAAGTCCTTATAAAGACGGACAGTTTTCAAGCTGTGACAGATGTCCTTATGGGGCAGTGTGCGGATTTTCAGTGGATTTGCCAGGCTGCAATTACAGAAAATTAAAGAAATTCGATGATGAAGTATTATGGAATAATATAAAGGAAGGGGTTGATGAGAATGGAAAGAAAATGGACGCCGGCGCAGAAGAACGCGATTGATACAAGAGACTGTAATGTGCTGGTTTCGGCGGCTGCCGGTTCAGGAAAGACTGCTGTTCTGGTAGAGCGAATTATTTCCATGATTACAGACCCTGACAAGAATATAGATATAGACAGGCTGGTTGTTGTTACATTTACAAAGGCGGCAGCAGCCCAGATGAAAGACAAGATAAGAAAAGCACTTGATTCAATGCTTGACGAGAATCCGGGGGATGTGAACCTTTTAAGACAGATAACACTGCTTAACAATGCACAGATAACGACAATAGACAGTTTCTGTCTATGGATAATCAGAAATCATTTTCCAGAGGTTAATCTGGACCCGGGGTTCAGGATAATGGACGAGGGTGAGAAGAAGCTTATTGAAAATGATGTGTTAGAAGATGTGCTTGAGGAATTCTATGCCGAAGCAGATGAAGAATTCTTTAATCTTGTTGATGCATTTGGCATGGGACGGGACGATTCAGGGCTTGTGAGCATTATAGATAAAATATACCGTTTTTCAAGAAGCAATCCGTGGATTGATGAGTGGTTTGACGAGTGCATGTTAGTTTATGATGATGAGACTTACGATAATCCTGCAATTAAGGAGCTGTATGATTCAATTAAAAATGCACTTTTCGATTACCGTGATAAATACAACAGATTAGTAGATATCTGTTCTGAGCCGGCAGGACCTGCAGCATATACAAGTGCTTTGCAGTCTGACCTGCTTGGAATTAATGAGATGATTAATTCACAGGATTTTGGAGAGCTTGGCAGAAAGATAAGAACATTTTCATTTGAAGCACTGTCAAGAAAGAAGGATGCAGGAGCAGACCCGGATATTAAGGAATATGTCAAGGGGCAGCGAAAGCTGTTCAAAGATTATATAGGACGGCTTAATGACAAGATATTCTTAAAAGACGATGATGGAATATTTGAAGACATGCAGGGAGCAGGTATTCAGATACGGACTCTTCTTAAAGTGGCAAAGGTGTATGCAAAGCGTGTTTCGGAGGTGAAGCGGGAGAAGGGTATAATTGATTTTAACGATATGGAACATCTTGCACTTTCAATACTTGTAAAGAAAGAAGACGGAAAGCTTGTGTACACAGAGACTGCTGACAAGCTTGCAAACAGATTTGAAGAAATACTAATAGACGAGTATCAGGATTCCAACCAGCTGCAGGAGGTTATTCTTAATGCGGTGTCAAAGACGAGACTGTCAGGTGTGAATAATAATATATACATGGTTGGAGATGTAAAGCAGAGCATATACAAGTTCCGTCTTGCCTGCCCGGAGCTTTTCATAGAGAAGTACGATACATACGGCGAGACTGGCGATAATGTAAGAATTGAATTACAGAAGAATTTCCGAAGCCGGGAAAATGTGCTTGAGTGTGCCAATGATGTGTTCAGTCATATCATGAATAAGAATTTTTCAGGAATCGGGTATGACGAATCGGTAAGGCTTAATGCAGGATTTCCATATCCTGAATATAGTGACAGTAATTACGGTGATGAAGCCAACAAGAGTACAGACGTTATTCTTATATCTTCAGAGAATGAAGAAGAAGCTACGACAAGAGAGCTTGAGGCAGACAGGCTTGCAAAGCTGATTGAGGGAATAGTTTCTTCTGGCGTAAATGTGTATGATGCAGATGAGAATATATACAGACCGGCAGAATACAGGGATATTGTAATTCTTACAAGGTCAGTTACAGGTTGGGCAGATACATTTTCAGATGCCCTGATGGACAGGGGGATACCGGCGTATACAGATTCGTCAACAGGATATTTCAGCGTGCGTGAGATACAGGTAATCTTAAGCATGCTTACAATAGTAGATAATCCGGTTCAAGAGATAAGCCTTGCGGCGGCGATGATGTCTTATTTTGGAGGATTTACGGCAGCAGAGCTTGGAATGGTGAGAAAGCTTGGCAGAGAGTATGTGGATAAGAATGTGCATAATAATCTGTATGAACATTTGAAAGCAGTTGCAGTGCTTGCCGGAGCAGATAAGATACAGGAGACGGATGTTAAGCAGCTGTCCGGCAAATGTGCATTATTTCTTGCAAAGCTCACAGAATACCGAGACAAGAGCAGTGTTGAGTCACTATATGATCTGTGCTGGGAGATGATATATGATTCAGGCTACTACGATTATGTGGGAACAATGCCTGCCGGAACGCAGAGACAGGCTAACTTAAATGTCCTGCTGGAAAGAGCAGCGGGATATGGAAAGTCAAGTTATTCTGGTCTGTTTAATTTCTTAAGATATATTGAAAGACTTAAGAAGTTTGACGAAGATTTTGCAGAGGGGGCTGCCAGTCTTGATAATGAGAATCTTGTAAGAATTATGAGTATCCATAAGAGTAAAGGTCTTGAATTTCCTATTGTAATACTTGCTGGGGCGCATAAGAACATTAACTTTATGGATGCAACAGCACCGGTGCTTGTAGACCAGAACTTAGGAATTGCAGTTGATTATGTTGACCTTAAAAGAAGAACCAAGACACCTACCATAATAAAAGGTGCCATGGCAAGAAGAATTGTAAGGGAGTCGATAGCTGAGGAAGAGAGACTTCTCTATGTTGCAATGACAAGAGCAAGGGAAAAACTGATAATCACTGGAGTTGTAAAAGATGCAGACAAGACACTTGATAAATACAGGGGAAGTGCAAAGCAGCTTGAAGCAGATGGAATGTTGTCTTTCGCAGACAGTGAGAATATAAAGAACTATCTTGATATGATAATGCCGGTGTGCCTTATGGATTCAGATAAATTGAAAGGCAGCTTTAAAGTTATGGTTGATGCCGGAGAGGATTCCTTGGCTGATGCGGATGAATCCGGGGAGATGGCTGGTGAAGCGAATGCTGTTAGAATTGGGGAACTGGCTGATGAAATTATGGAAGCTGTGTCTTATCCTTTATTAGATGAGCTTCCGGAGTATGTTCCTGATGATAACGCAGCCAGAAGGATGAAGCTGACGGTTTCGCAGCTTAAGGCTATGCAGGCGGATGATGATTCAGAGGAAAATGCTTACATGGATGAATCTGTGAAGACAGCACTTAAAAAGGAAGCAGACGATGAGCAGACAGACAGTGAAGCAATGGTTGAACTGTCAAATTCAATAATTCCTAAATTTATAAGCGGCAAGGAAGTAAAGCTTGCAGCTAATGAACGAGGCAGCGCATATCACAGGGTTATGGAATGTCTTGATTATTCAGTGAGCGTGAACCTCGAAGGCGTTAAATCCGATATTGAGAGGATGTTAGAAACCTGCAAGATGAATGAATTACAGGTGAAAAGTGTCAATCCATGGGATATATATACATTTGTACAATCAGATATAGGCAGGAGAGTTGCAAATGCGGTGAACTGTGGCAGTGTCAGAAGAGAACAGCCTTTTGTATTTGAGTACGAGGACAGCTTATACAGGGCATAATTGACTTGTATTTTGAAGAGGACGGAGAACTTGTGATTGTTGATTATAAGACCGACCGGGTTAATAAAAGTGCTGAGGGAGCACAGAAACTTGTGAAAAGGTATGCAGTCCAGCTTAATTATTATGCCAAAGCTTTAGCACAATTGACGGGGAAATGTGTCAAAGAGAAGATAATATATTCATTTGCTTTAGCAAAAGGGATAATAATTGACTGATTTTACGAAAATTTAATATGAACTCTTGTTTTTATTGTGCATAAGTGGTAATATGGGTTTGTTTTTGGGATACATGGTATCCAAAATGTACAATTAATTATTGCAAAAAAAGGAGAAGAGCTATGAAAAACAGATTAAAAAAGTTTTTAAGTGTGGCACTGGTTGCAGTTATGACATTAGCATCAGTCGTAATTACTGATATTCAGCCAGTTCATGCAGCTTCTGGCGCAATAACAGAAGCAAACGGCTGGTTTGAGACAGCATATGTTAAGTGGACTCCAGTATCAGGAGCAACTGGATATAACGTATATGTTAAGTCTGCCAGCGCATCAGATGCAGCATATGTTCAGTTAGATGATGAACTTATAAGAAAGTATCCATCATACATGAGAGCAGATGCACTTGGATTAAGAGCAGGCGACTATGTTATGAAGGTTGTTCCTGTTGTAAATGGAAAAGAAGATAAAGCTGAAGCTATAGTTTCTAATACAATGACTGTATCTGCATATGACAGAAGTGGATTTACATTTTCAAGTAATTCACCAGCAAAGAACGGTGTTGGTGCATATAACAATGATGGTACATTAAAGTCAGGAGCATCTGTACTTTATGTGACAGAAGCTAATAAGAATACAGTTAAGATGAAGATTGGCAACACTGAATATACAGGTGTATCAGCTATTACACAGGCAATTAAGACTAAGAATAACTGCCAGCCAGTTGCTATCCGTATTATCGGTCAGGTTACATTAAGCGGACTTTCTTGCTCAGATATGAGATCAGCATATGCTATTGGCGTTAAAGGCGCAGCTAACGTAACATTTGAAGGTGTTGGTGATGATGCTACATTATATACAGCAGGTGTAGCTGCATTCCAGTCAAGCAGCATTGAAGTAAGAAATCTTGGCCTTATGAACTGGGGCGGTGGAAAAGATGGAGATGGTATAACTCTTAAGCAGTCACTTGGTGTATGGGTACATAACAACGATATATTTTATGGTAATGCTGGTTCAGATGGTGACCAGGCTAAGGGCGATGGCTCTATGGACTTAAAGGATAATTCACAGTATGTAACAATTTCTTACAATCATTTCTGGGATTCAGGAAAGATGTCACTTTGTGGTATGAAGTCAGAATCAGGTGAGAACTGGATTACATATCACCATAACTGGTTTGATCATTCTGATTCAAGACATCCTCGTATCAGAACAATGTCAGTTCATGTATATAACAATTACTATGATGGTAATGCTAAATATGGTGTTGGTGCAGCTAAGGACAGTGAGGCATTTGTAGAAGCTAACTACTTTAGAAATTGTCCATATCCAATGCTCAGCTCAATGCAGGGCAGCGATGTTCTTACAGGCGGAATATTCTCAGGCGAGAATGGTGGTGTCATCAAGGCATACAATAACTACATGGAAGGTCAGAAGTCTGTTATATATGCTAATTCAGATGCTGGCACAACAAGTGCAAGTGCAACTGATTTCGATGCATACCTTGCAACATCAAGAAGTGAAACAGTTCCTTCTACATATTCAGCAAAACAGGGTGGAAAGACATATTCTAATTTCGATACAAAGGTTGATTTAGGTGTTAAAGAATCAGCAATTGATAATCCTGCAGATGTTCCATCAATTGTAACATCTGAGGCAGGTCGTCTTGCTGGAGGAGACTTCAAGTGGACATTTGATAACAGTGTTGATGATGCAAGCTATTCACTTAACACAGCATTAAAGACAGCACTTAACAACTACAAGACATCTCTTGTATCTGTAGGTGGTGGAAGCACATCAGGTGAATCACATACACATACATATGGTGAGTGGGTAATTGAAAAGGAAGCAACAGAGACAGAGACAGGCCTTAAGAGCCGTACATGTTCAGTATGTGGAGATAAGCAGACAGAAGTTATTCCTAAGAAGGGTTCAACAGATACACCAGATGTACCAGCCCCATCAGAGGGAAGCTATGTACAGAACTTCACAGCAGATGGAAAGACAAGTAATTTCTATGCAATAACAGGTAATCTTGCAACTAATAAGGGCACAGTAACATATAATGGACTTACACTTACACAGTGTCTCAAGATAGAATCAGCAACAAATATTAAGTTTACTGCTACAGCAAAGGGTAAACTTACACTTGTATTTGCAGAAGCAAGTAAGTCTATAAAGGTAAATGGTACAAAGTATGCATCTGATTCAAATGGTATTGTATCAGTAGATGTTAACGCTGGAAGTGTAGAGATAACAAAGGGAGATACAATGAATCTCTTCTATATGGTATATACACCAGATGGAACAACAGAAGAGACACATACACATAACTATGTATCAAAAGTAACAAAGGAAGCAACATGTACAGAGGCAGGAGTGCTTACATATACATGTACATCTACAACAGGAACATGTGACAAGAAGACATACACAGAAGCAATCCCAGCAACTGGACATAAGTTCAGCACAGAGTGGACAATTGATGTAGCTCCAACAGATACAACACCAGGAAGCAAGAGTCATCATTGTACAGTATGTGATGCAAAGACAGATGTAACAGAGATTCCAGCAACAGGAACAGAAGAAGAGCCATTAGCAATAAGTGTTACAATGGCAGAAACAGATAACGATATAACATTTACAGCTGAAGCTACAGGTGGAAAAGAAGAATATACATATAAGTTTATCGTGTATAACAGAACAACAAAGACATGGGGACTTATACAGAATTTCAGTAGTGATAATACATGTACATGGACAAAGGGAAGCGCTGGAGACAGAGAGTTTTATGTAGATGTAAAAGATGCAGAAGGAAATATAGTAAGAAGTGAGATGCTCAATGTTAAGATGAAGCAATAGCTACACTTACAGGAGAGACATCAGTAGAAGCTGGAGGAAAGCTTACACTTAAAGCCCAGTCAAATGTTGGAGCAGGATGCACATATAAATTTATAATCTTTAATCCAGCAACAAATCAGTGGTTTAAGTTACAGGATTTCAGCTCAAATGATACAATAACATGGACAGCAGGAAATGATGGAACAAGAATATTCTATGTAGATGTAAAAGATGCATATGGAAATGTAACAAGAAGTGAAGCACTTAATGTTACAGTTGGAACAGGAAAAACAGATAAGCTTTCAGTAAAGACAACAGTAAGTGCTAACACAACAAAGGTTGGAGATAAGGTAACATTTACAGCAGAAGGAATTGGAGGAGAGTCAGGTTACACATATAAGATGGTTGTATATAATAGAACAACAAAGACATGGGGACTTGTACAGAACTTCAATAGTAACAATACAATAACATGGACAGCAGGAACGGCAGGAGACAGAGAGTTTTATATAGACGTAAAGGATGCCGCTGGAAATGTAACAAGAAGTGCAATGATGAATGTTAAAACAACAAAGTAATTAACTGTTATATGGAGCACACAGGGTTAAACCTGTGTGCTTTTTCGATTATATTAGCGATATAATTGTTGATAATAATTAGAATTGTGTATATAATATACTTTTAGATTAATAAAAAATGAGAGGGGAATTATTATGCCAAAGATAAGTGTTATTACGCCTGTCTATAAAGTTGAAGAATATTTAGGCAAATGTATCGATAGCATACTTGAACAAACATTTGAAGATTTTGAACTGATTATTGTCGATGATGGATCTCCTGATTCGTGTGGTAAAATAGCAGATGGATATTTAAGTAAAGATTCAAGGGTAAAAGTTATACATAAGGAAAATGGTGGGGCACCAAGCGCTAGAAATAAAGGAATAGAAATAGCTACAGGTGAATGGTTTTATTTTCCTGATTCGGATGACTGGTTAGAATCAGATTATTTGGAGAAACTGTATAACGTTGCAGTCAAAACAGATGCTCAAATGGTAATATCCGGGTATACAATGGAGTATTTTGAGAATGGAACAAGTAATAGTTACAGTGTTTCAACACCTGAATTTGATTACAAAACACAGAATATGGTTAGAAATAATTTACATAATTATTTTGATAATATGATGATTGCTGTGCCATGGAACAAGTTATATAAAGCGGATTATATAATGAAAAATAATATTCGTTTTCCAGAACTAAAGTGGGATGATTTGCATTTTAATATGGAAGTAATTATGGATATTGAAAAAGTGGCTATATGTAGCAGTTCGGGATATCATTTCTTTAGATCAAGAATGGGGTCAGAAACAACGACTGTTTTTGATAACATGTTATATCAAAAGAGAAAAGAACAATTTGAACATGTTTTGAAGGTTTATCATCATTGGAAAGTTAATAATAGTGATATTCTAAAAATAATATATGGATATTATGCTTCTCGATTAGTTCAGTGTGTGCAAGAAATTGCGATAAGCAATAATAGCAAAGAAGATAAAAAGAAAATGATTTCAAATATATTAAATGATAAGCTTAGCTATAAAGCTATTAGAGTAGGAAAGATAAAATCTAAAATTTTATCAATTGCTGTGATTCCTATGAAAATTAAGAATGTTACTTTGTGTATATGTATGGGTAAGATTATTGGTTTTGCCAAGGTATATGTATGGGTAAGATTATTGGTTTTGCCAAGGTAAATATGACATCCCTGTTTTATAAAATAAAATCAAAATCAGTGAATAAAGCAAAGGTTATTAATTAATACAATAATAATATGGAGCGACAATAATGATAAAATCTTTAGTAAAAGACATATTAGATGATGTTCAGACAATTTCTTATAAAAAATTAGAAAATAGACTTGAAAGATATGACGAAGTAGCATTTGATATTTTTGATACACTTATCAAGAGAAATGTTCCTAAGCCAATAGATGTTTTTGAGCTTATGGAGAAATGTCTTGGATATAATGACTTTTGTAAGAATAGAATCAGAGCAGAAATCGAAGCTAGAAGAGTATCGGCTGAGGTGACTCTTAAAGATATATATACAGTGATGAAATCTTACGATGATAATACTAAGCATATCCTTATGAAGGCTGAAATTGAATATGAAAGAAATTTGTGTATTGCCAACAAAGATATGATTGATATATATAATAAGATTGTGAAAAATAAACGCGTGTTCTTAATATCAGATATGTATCTTTGCAAAGAAGTTATTGAATCAATTCTTGAGAAAAACAATATTATAGGATATGAAGAACTTATAATATCTAATGAGATTGGTAAAAGCAAAGCTGATGGAGAATTGTTCAAATATGTATTATCAAAATATGGATGTAAAAATATGTGCCATGTAGGAAATAATTTTATGGCTGATTATATATCACCTAAAAAATTAGGATTAAAATCCTATAAAATTAAAACAAATACATATCGTTTGCCAAGGAAATATATAATTGATAGAGACAAAGGGCAGTTTTTGAATGCTTTTTTAAATAACAATCATGATGCCTATAAAGATTATTTTTATAATTTTGGATATGAAAGATTTGGCCCTGTATTATATGGCTTTATAAAATGGATGTATGAAGACATGAAAAGAGAGGGAATACAAGAAGTCTATTTTATGGCAAGAGATGGATATATAATGGAAAAAGTATATCGCGAATTAGAATATAATAATGATATACCAGATAAATATTTTGAGGCATCCAGAAGAAGCTTAAGAGTACCATCATATTGTAAGGATAGTAGTTTAGAGAGTGTAATAAAGGAATCTCCATTATTATCAACAACTAATATGGAGCAACTTTTAGATAGTTTGGGATTAGAGATTTTAGATTATAAAGATAAAATTGAAAAATATGGATTTACTTTAGATGA
>NZ_QSEU01000014.1:0-88562 GCF_003466705.1 Eubacterium sp. AM46-8 | reverse complement strand
CATCAGAAGAAGCAAGCGCTCCTGCGAATATTCTTTTTTTCATAATTTCCCTCCTAAAATTATTTTATCATTGAAGTAGAATGTTGAAGTTTCATTACATTTGCGGTGCCTCAACACTCATGGATATATTACTATTTTAAACATTTACAGTCAATTGGTTATTGTGCAATTTGCAACAAGTGAACAAGTTTTTTTTTTTTTTTTGTGCAGTTTTCACATATGTACATTTCTGTGTTTTGCCTGTCGTTATTTTGCATAACTGTTCTTTTATCAGGTGCATTGGTCTTAAGCATATATGACATACATATTTTCTTAGCAGTGTTTCTTGTCGCAGCTGTTTCATATCTATATTAGCTATGTGATTTATCTGCATTAGTTTTCCATGGGCTTTTCTCTTTTGCAATGACATTGGAGCTTTCTTATGTATCAGGCAGGGTTCTTTTTTGTAATGGATTGTTCTTTTTATTACGGGGGTAAGGTCGACTTTCTTGTGGGGATGGAGGGGGAGATGTGGCTGTGCGGGGTGTTTTGGGGCGATTACATTGCCTTGTTATTTATATACTGCTGGATGTACAGAGTCACCGCTGTATCTCCTGTATAACTTAAGTTGTTTGTGAAACGGACAATCTGGAATCTGATGCTCTCTACCTCTTATCCAATCCATTTTTTAATTTCAAAATATCTTTTCTGATTTTTTCAATGACTATCTTAAATTCCTCATCGCTTTTCCCGGTTGGATCTTCAAGTTCCCAATTATCATCAAATGGTCTGCCTATAAATGGACACCCTACATTACATCCCATTGATATTGCAATATCCGGATCTGGAATATCACTAACCAGCTTACTGAACTGTCCTTCTGCTTCCATATCTATATTATATAATTCCTTCATAATACGGACAGCATCCTGATTAATCTGTGGTTTTGTTTCTGTCCCCGCCGAATAACTTTGAAACACATCTGATGCCAGATGTCTTCCAAAAGCCTCAGCAATCTGACTTCGGCAGGAATTATGGACACAAATAAAAGCTACTTTTATCTTACTCATAAAATGGACACCTCTCCTTTATACATTGCTCATTAAAATCTGTGAATCCGCATTGCATTTGTTCGTATTGCAATGTTACTCCATAATGAGCATTTACATAATCTATACCATTCTTAAATGCTATCATTGCATCTCTCTTGCAGCATCTTGGTCCGTTTATGGTTCCTAATTCTCCAATTGCTTTCGAGGTAAACTGCATATGATTTCCCCATGTTCCATCCGTTGAAAGCGGACCTGTTCCGTCGATGATTGCTAGTGCAGCACCTATAGATGTGATTGCTCCGCATATTCCCCATAAACCGCACATTGCCCCGGGCATCCTAATGCCTCTGCCATCAGCCTGTCCAACGCCTGTTCTAAGTCTATCTCTCCACCTGCGTTTTTGTAGGCTACAAGCAAACTTGCACCATCTAATATATGGTGTTCCGGTCCATGAATACTGACATATTCCTTCTCTGCAATCCGCTTAAAAATGACAACCGGATTTGTTCCCCGTTCTTTCTTTATATCTTTTGCAATCAGTTCTGCTTTTTCTTTTACTGTCATAGAAACCTTCCTTTCGCCTTATGAGATTTCACCTATTTTATTATAACTCCCCTGTTCTACAATCAGCTGTTGCTGGAAAAAATTTTGAAAATCGTCATGGTCATCTGCTTTTATCAGAATTAGCGATTCACCTTTAAAAGAATCGCAATTCCACAATAAATCAATCGAATATTTTTTTAACATTCGATATAAGAATTAAAATCGAATACTTGATTGATTACTAACAGTACAATAGAAATAAGTCCAATTGTTCGATAAATTTTTCTACATATATCAGAAAATGGTATATTCATATGTACCATTATGAATTTAGCCCATATATATCCAATCATTACATTTCCTAAAAAGAGCCATGATCCGCTCAGAAATACCAAAACTTTGATAACTATATTAGAACTGCCCGCAAGATAATAAACGCAATAGTCAGAAATATTGGCAATCCCTATAGTTACCATCATTTGCTGTAGAAGTCGCATATCTCTGTCGTACTCCGCTTTTAAAAATACCGATTTGTAAATTTCTTTAATTCACATAGACACAGTATATCATAATTTCTGTGCCTATGCGATATCTTACTGCTTCTTTCAATCATTAAGCATGTGCAATGCCGCAGCATTTCTGTTATTTACAATATTGTATATGATAAACAGAGAAGTATCTTTTATGTCGATGATGCTGTATATAACTATTCAGACATTTTCAACAATATTTCTTGTGGTAGCGTACCTGATTCTGATAAAAAAGAAAAAAGAACTCCTGTCGTCAGATATGAAACCGGTTTATGTAGACGATGATGAATATTGGAAAACAGGATATTATTATAATCCGAATGATAATCATATTCTTGTGAAGAATCGTATGTTTGATGGTAATTATTCATTTAATCTGGCTAATCCCAAAGCAAGATTTATATGCGGCGGACTTTATATAGTTATAAAAGCAGCTGTAGTGTATACGCTGGTTGTGTTGCTTCCATTTTCTAATGTGAAGTTGAATGTAGATATTTCATCAGAAAAAATGAAGGATAAGTACAAGACTGGTATGAACAGATAAAAAAGATACATACTGACATTGAAACGGATGAATAAAAGACCAATTTTTTAGGTAGGATAAGACACCGCAGACACATTTAATGTCTGCGGCGGAAGTAATTCAATATGTTTAGCGGATTACAGTTTGTAATCAACATCAGGGTTTATGGTGAGTGCAACACCGGTTTCAAATGTACCGTTACCGTTTTCGGCAAAAAGTGAAAATAATGTTCCTGTAAAAGTCATTGTACGTGTACCCTCCGTGCTGAGTCCGGCATTAAGTCCTGAACCGATTTCATGGCAGGCAATTTTTGCATCAAGATTCGTTGTATCAGCAAGGGCATAAGAAAAAGTATATTTTTCACGGTCAGTATCTATTTTTACAAGAAGATTGAGATTTTCATCTTCTTTAGATATAGGAATATGTGCAAGTTCTGCTCCCATGTCGTGTATATGTTTATAAAATCCGACATATTTTCCGCTTTCATCGCTGCCAACATATATTTCATAGTGATAATCGTTGTTATAATAGGCAGCAACACCAAATCGTTTTGCTGTACTGTCTTTTATTTTTAATACAGCTTTAAGTGATGTTGTAAATTCCGGCTGCTTAAATGAAAGAACAGTCGGGGATTTACCTGGTTCATTCAATGTGATATCAGTACCTCTAAGCGTGAGACATCCGTTTTTACTGTCATAAATATAATGAGACATATCAGGATTTCTTGTGAACTGCAGGCGTTTGTCAATGGCATCGCGGTGGAAGTCAATATTGACGCTATGGTCTGCATGTAAAAATGGCCTGCCTGTTGCATCGTCTGTTATTGTATTAGCAATTGTCTCTGGCTCGTTCATGCCCGGAAGAGGTGCATCCATTACAAGTTCAATAGTCCCATTTCCGTTGTATCCGACAACAGGCCATCCGTCTTCATTCCATGTGACAGGTGCAAGAAAGGTTTCACGACCGAGATTGTGAAGAAGTGCATGGCTGAAGCGTCTTATTCCGAGGAATACAAGCCACCAGTTTCCGTTTGCATCTTCAACAAGGTCAGCATGTCCCGTAGCCTGAATTTCGGATTTTTTATACTCTTTATGAGAAATAATAGGATTGTGTGGACATGGTGTATAAGGACCGAATACATTTTTTGAACGCTGTATTGTTTCGCGGTGAGCATATTCTGTTCCGCCTTCCGCAATCATCAGGTAATACCAGCCGTCTTTTTTGTAGATATGTGGACCTTCTGCACATTGACCGCCGCAGCCAGTGCTTATAAGGTGTTTGTCGGAAAGAATTTCGCCTGTCATTGGATTAATTTTAAATGCAACAATACCTCTTACACCGTCAAGATTACCGGTTGAACAGTAATAACAGCAGTCATCATCATCCCAGAAAAGTGATGGGTCTATACCACCTTGGTCAATCCATGCAGGGTCGGACCATTCTTTGTTTATATTGTCTGTATGGACAACAAAGTTTCCTTTATCGGTAACATTAGTTGTTATCATATAAAACATTCCTTTGTGGTGCCTTATTGTAGGTGCATATATACCACCGGAATTTCGGCAGCCTTCAAGTTCAAGCTGCGAACGTCTGTTAAGGCAGTATCCGGTAAGTTCCCAGTTTACAAGATTGCGGCTGTGATATATTGGTACACCGGGGAAGAATTCAAATGTAGAATTAACAAGATAAAAATCATCGCCAACGCGGCAGATGCTTGGGTCGGGATTGTATCCCGGAATAACAGGGTTTTTAAAAAGCATAATCTTATCACCTCAGAAAAAATATTGCATATAAAATAAAAATTAAAGTGCAGTTATATAAAATTCATTTAATAATTTATCTATAGAATATATTTATTGAAAGATAAATTCAAGGTAAAAGTGTGTCACAAATTATTTAATTTACAGAAAAACTTTTGACAAATCTGACACATAAATTTTGTATGTAACGTATATGGCGCTTGTTTTTAATCAGAAATAATTTAATATATGAAGTGCATGGCGGCAAAGTAGTTTACTTGAAATATGCCTCCTTCTTCCATGAGATTACAGCAAACGTAGTAGTAATGTCTATCAAAAGGCTTTTACATATTAGATAAAAGCATGTAAAATTTCTTTTACATAGCTTAATTGCGGTCTATTTAGCTTGTTTCTTGACTACTCAGGAAAAATATTTCTACCCTCGCCCCACCTGTATTTTCAGAATTTGAAAGTTTAATACCTCCACCATAATTTTCAGCCACAGTTTTTGCAAAAAATAGTCCCATCCCATAATGGGCTTCGCCATTTCTACTTGTGTCATCCATAAAAAACTGCTCTGTGCCATGCAATAATGCTTCTTTTGTAAATCCTGATCCGCTATCCTCCACAATGAATGTCAGCCGGCCATCCTGCTCCTTTGCGTCAATATAAATGATTCCATTTTCTTTTATATGCTCCACTGCATTCTGAATAACATTCATTACGGCTCGGAACATTGGATCATAAGCAATCGTTACCTTTTTATCACTTTGTTCCGCCTTCCAATCTATCTTCTGGTGATAGATTTCTACCAGTCCGAGTGCCTGTTCCTTTATATCTGCGAAAAAATCTTCTAACCTCACCGTTGTATAGGTAACATCACTGCAATTCCATGATTTTGTGACATCTATCAACTGTTTTACATAACTTTGTATCTGTGTTGTGCCGTTCAAAACATAAGTGATATTTTTCTTCTGTTCTGTGGTCAGTTCAGTCTCTGAAAGTAGTTCTGCATTTCCCCGTACAATCGTAAGAGGTGTTTTAATATCATGCGCCAAAGCAGACATCTGCTGTTTCTTTTCCTGCTCTGTTTTCCACTGCTTTTCTAAAGATTCTCGCAATGCATCTCGCATATCATCGATTGCCGATAAACAGTCATCAAACTCTTTGATACCGGAACAGGATGTCTCATATTCCAGATTTTGATCCTTTATTTGTCCGATTGCGTCTAATACAGGCTGCATCTGCTTTTTGATTCTTTTTCCAAAACGTATGGACGGAATGATGATAATCGCTACCGCTCCAATCACAGACATAATAATCATCACATTCTGTGGTCCTATAAAATGCTCCCTCAAAAAAGCTGAATGATATTGAGGTGTCAGGCGATATTGCAATACAACATATTCATTTTCCCTTACAATTACTTTATAAAAATATTTCCCGGATGCGTTTCCGTACTTTGCAACATTCCATGCTATCTGTTCGTATTGTTCTGACAGATCTCCACCTATTTTCTCTCCATTCTCTGAAAAGATTACATAATCACAAAGTGCGGGAATCATCTCAGCAGTCACTTTATCTGCACGTAGAATCGTATCATATGCTTCATTAATCTTTTGCTCTGCATAATTTGCCGGATAAATACAGCCCACACTAATCAAAAGGTACAGCAGCAGATAAGCAACAATCACCAAACCAACTAATGATCCAAGCATGACCAGTACATATCTCATAAAAATCCTGCTGAGTGCATTGCTTCTCTTTACTCTTCCCATTTATATCCAATCCCCCAGACTGTTTTTATCGGCATATAATCATAATCCGCAAATTTTGCTCTTATATTTTTGATATGCGTGATTATAGTACTGTCATTACTCTCATTGTCAAAGCCAAAGACCGCTTCCAATATCTGTTCCTTCGAGAAAACCTGTCCTCTGTTTTTAGCCAGAAATTCACAGATTTCGTACTCTGCTTTCGTAAACGGAAGTTCTTTATCATCCATCAACAGTTTCTTTTGAGACATCTGAATGCAGACTCTCCCTAAAACCATCCGGACAGAATGTTCCCTGTGCTCTCTCCGTAGATGCGCGTTGATCCTTGCCCGAAGTTCCATCACTCCAAATGGCTTTGAAATATAATCATCTGCTCCTAAAGAAAGTCCGTTTACCAGACTGTTTTCCTCCGTTTTTGCCGTAAGAAACAAAATCGGACAATCCACAAGTGCCCTGATTCTTTTGCATAATTCGAAGCCATCAATTCCAGGCATCATAATGTCCAGTAAAATCAGGTCATAACGATGTAATTCTTCCATATTAATTTTTAGTGGATTACTTACTTTGGTAACCAGATGTCCATCCTTATTCAAAATGCTTTCTATCATTTCCAAAATTGCCGGTTCATCATCAACTGCCAGTATTTTTGCCATAGTTTCCCTCGATTCTATTCCGATATTCTGTTTCCTTCCCAGTGGTTTACCCACCAAAAATAGTATACCATACTAATCCCTGTAAATATTAAGCAACCTGGTATGAATGACAACCATTCACCTACACTAGTTTCTCCCAATACAGATTGCAGATAAGTATATGGTACTCTACCCGTCCAGCAGACAAATACATATTTCCACACATAATCTCCAAGTCCGGTAAGCATCAATGCACTAATTAGTCCTGATATAATCCCTGCTCCAATGGATACCCCTTTTCCAAACTGAAAAGCCAGAATCAGCTGCCACAGATAAAGTGGAACACTGCTTCCCCACAGCAGCAATGCTGCAAATATACATCCTTTCATGATTTCGATATCGCTTGATGCGATTCTTCCAAATCCAATTCCGAATATGATTGCTGTCAATAGGATAGAGCACAGACACAAAACCAGTAGCATCAACAGTTTCGATAAAAATGCTGCAGGTTTATCCGGTAAAGACAACAGATTTTGAAAATCACCTGCATTTTGTTCCTGTTCCATCACACTTGCTGTAAAAATTCCAATAAGTACCGGAAGTCCTGCTCCTATTGCCTGATAAAATGCAATCACTTTCATATTTTCATTCCATGGTGAAAAAAAGTAATATATTAAAAATATAACGCTGGTTATAATCGGAATCAGTAAGTGTGCCAGAATCACAGATGTTCCTTTCATCTTTCGCAAGTCTGCATTAAGAGATCTTCCAATCATCTTATTTCACCTCTCTTCTCTCAAACCATTTCAAAAACAGAACCGTTAAAAAAACAAACCAGATGATTGAGAGACACATTCCCGAAACAATGACTCCCGTATCCAAAAGAGGATTCCCTGCTTCTGCGGCAAGTCCATTTGGTAAAACATGAAGCAACGGGCACATCATTCGCATAGGGATTGCAGAAACAAGTACATACCAGATTCTGGTTTGTGATATTACCACACCGCTGACGGTAATAAATAGGCAGACGAACAGGTTTACAATCATTCCAAATCGTTCACTTAAAAATAAAGCTACCGGAATCTCCCATAACTCAGAAACCGTTAGAAACAATACTGCAATCAACGCTCCTCCAACTGGAACATGTGTCGTTAGAAGAAAGCCTCCAAGCGTTGCTCCTGCAAACACAATCACATTAGAAAACAAAATCATGTACCCAATATAAATAATTTTCCCCAGCAACAATTTTCTTCTGTCTGTGGGAATAGTCATTAAATGATAGTATTTTATCTTTTTCTCCTGCGCCACAGAAAGATAACAAAATAGAGCAATCATCCCCGGCAGCAAAAGTGTATACCACCAGTTCCAAACACTTTCTGCATAAGCATTTGTCATCCCAAGAGTAAATATAAATGCCATGACAAATGTAAGAAGAGGAAATCCCCAGATAAACTTTTTTCGCATGGTTCTTTTGGCTTTTTGATGTTCTGCTTTTATAATATTAACCATGGATTTCACCTGCTTTCTGGTTTTTCCTTACTACGTCCATAAACAGTTCTTCAAGATTCTGTCCCTGATTCAATGCTCCTTCGTATCCTAAGATTCCACCTGAAATAATCCCGACTTTATCTGCAAGTAACTGTACCTCTGAGAGAATATGACTGGAGAGAATTACCGTGATTCCATGTTCCGGAAAAGACCGGATCAGCTCTCGTAATTCCTCGATGCCTATTGGATCTAATCCATTCGTAGGTTCATCCAATATCAAGAGTTCCGGTTCTCCAAGCAATGCCATTGCAATTCCTAGTCTTTGTTTCATTCCCAAAGAGAACTGCCCAGCTTTCTTCTTTCCGGTATTTGTAAGTGATACAATCTGCAAGACCTCATCAATTCTGTTTTCATCTGTACCAAGCAATAATTGTCTTACTTTCAAATTCTCTCTGGCGGAAAGATTTTCATAAATAGGCGGATTTTCAATTAACGCTCCTATTTTTGATAAATCTTTCCTATCCAAAAGTTTTCCATCAAAGTAAATCTTTCCTGCAGTTGGTTTCATCATACCAGTTAACATTTTCAATGTGGTAGATTTACCAGCGCCATTCGGTCCAAGCAGTCCATAAATCTGTCCCTTTTCGATATTAAGCGAAACATTATTTACCGCTTTCTGTTTTCTAAAATATTTACATAGATTTTGTGTCTGTAACATCATTTCCATCTTTACTATCCTTCCTTCTATATTTCATTTCTTACTGAAATATAACCTAACAGAAAAAAATAAAGATTTGATGAAGATTTATTCCCGTATAGAATAAACCATCAATTGAATATCATTATCAGAACTCGGCTTTCCACTAAAATCAGCAAAGCTGTTACAAATACGAAGTCCTAACTTACCGAATATCTCCGTTATTTCATCCAAACTATATAACCTTATAGGATTTCCTTCTCCCATTCAAAAGCAGATAATGTAAGTCCCTTTTCTCCTGCATCCCATAACTTGCAACCTCCTTGTGCTTAGAGTATATGAAGTTTTGGCTTTATCTTGTAGTTTGCGAATATCCGTATAAATAGAAAAACCCCTTTGAGAAAAGGATTTCTCCTCTCTCAAAGGGCAAGTTGGCAAACTGGAAGTTGTCAAACAGCGTTCGTTGTTTCGCTTTGTGGCATTTTTACACACTGCTGAATCACACCTGTAACATACGTAATGGAATCGGTGCAGTCGTTCTTGAGCCATTCTGAGATAATTGCCATCAGTCCCCGAATATAAAAGGCCATGATATAAGGTCGATCTTGCTGTAGTACACCGTAGCGGTCGAGAATCGGCGTAAACACATGACGGAACATCCTATCATAGCTTTTATCCATCCCCAACACCGCCGCATTTTCTGTTGCTATGCGGAACAGTTGCTTGTTATTCTTAATGTAGCTGAGGTAAGGTGTTAAATAATCCGGCGTAATTAGATATAATTCATCCCTCGGGCAATTCCGCAGCTTTGTAGAAAAGGCATCCGAATCTTTCTCCATAGAAGCAAGAAATTGCTCGTTCATACGACCGACACTCTCCGAGAGCAGGTCTGACATCGTTTCATAATGCAGATAGAAGGTGGAACGATTGACCCCTGCTACTTCACAGATTTCTTTGATTGTAATATACTCAAAATCCTTTTTTGCCAGAAGAGTCAGAAAGGCTTCGTCCATTCTGGCTGCGGTAGCAAAATATCTGCTTTCCGATCTATTCAATCGTTCTCACCTTCTTTCGTGTTGTTGTTTACATCTCGCTGATTTCTTTTGCCAGTTCCATGATTTCAAAAGCGTATTTATGCTTGCCCTGTGCCAGCAATTTTTTGTAGATGGGGTAATTAACGCCCATGCCCAGTAGCCCAATAATGCCGACAATCACGCCGAGGACAAACATAGTGGTGCTACCGCTGCCGATGACCTTCATGGAAAGGCACATTCCAACACCGGCTACCAGCGCAGTGATAATGCCGAAGGTATAGGTAAAAACGGTTGCGGGAAGCTTGGCTTTTGCATCCAGCTTGCGAAGAGCAATCACCTTGGAGGTGTCCTTGAGTGCATATTCGTTTGCGAGTTGTTCTGCATAGATTTTATCTGTATTCATGGCTTGTTGCCTCCTTCATTTGATGGTTTTATTCTACCAGCAAAGAACGGGCAACGGAACAACACTGATGGCAGTTTGTGTTGAGTTCAAGAATTGTGCAAATCCCGATTGAGATTTCACCTGTTTTAAGAAATTTAATAACTGTTATATTTTGTTATTAAATTCTCCGCAAAACATTGATAACACTGGATTTGTCGCAGGTGAGCTTTCCCTTATTGTTTTCCTTGTGTTATATCGTCCCACCAGTGTTTACGAACTCTGATAAGGGAAAATACAAGGGCACAAGAGGTCCGGTGGACCTCTGCTCTGTGCCGACCGAAGCGGCAGCGGAGACCAAAAAAATTATATAAAACAGTATAACACAAAATAGAAGTGACATGGTGAACTGATTGAAATGCTTCTGATTTTTGTAGCAAATAATTGATTGAACGATAAGGAGATAAGATACGATGAGAACAATATTTGCAGAATATAATCCCGGACGAAACAGCATTGATGTTTATACCAGTGCAGACTATATGCTTCGCATTGACTGCTGGGAAGCAGAAAAGAATTTGAGAACCACACCCAGATCAGATTGTGCATTAAACACACTTGCTATTGATGAACCACTTGAATATGTACGATTATATTTGGACGGGAATATGCAGATGTGGGTAGATGCAGAAGATTCATTAGAACTATGGTGATTTTTCGACGGTGTGAAATTTTTTCTGTAAATTCAGATCTTCTATGATAATTGATGGCTTAACAGCAAATCTGAACGTACATTTACTCTTGATCATCCGGCTTATTTTCAACAGCACTAAGATTACCTTTTTTAACTTCTTGTCATAATACTCGTCCGATACAGATAAGTTATCCATCTGATTTGCCAGCTTGTTCTTGGTGCCTCTTTTTCCTATAAAAATACGATTTTTAAGCTACTATTTATTAAAATAAATGGGATGTTCCAAAATTGGCGTACTTTAATAAACCTATATAGGTTTTAAAATTTTTATTTTGATATTTCTAAATTCAGGCACTTTTTAAAGGAAATAAATGTCTCCAAACGAGCCTTCAGCCTGAATACTCCGGTTCACCCGATACAATACCCCTTCATCAGATATGATTCGTTCCAAATTTTGTAACGGCTTTTTTCCATACGAAGGTATATTTATTGGCATTTGCCTCAATCTTGGTACCATCAATAAAGATAGTTTCACCAGATATTTCACCTAAATCAAAAAAAATATTTGAAACTTCTGCGAGAATACGCTTAGAACAAGGGGCAAAATGAATGCTTCTGAATCGTGCAAGTGTTGCATGGTCAGGTGCAGAATGCCCTTCTAAAAGAAACATGAAATTGATATCTCTTTTGCAGTTTAATTCCATAGAACGGGATGAATAATCACCATTCATGTAAGAGTATAAAACAATCTTCAAAAGTGTTCTTGGCGATAAAGAATTTATTCTATCATAAGTAGAATATAAATCAGTCAAATCCATCTCCTCTACAAACTGACTGAGTAACCGCACAGAATCATTCTTAGGAGAAAAAGGGGCACCGCACTAATTTCTTAGTGCGACATCCCCTTGATTGCCTATCTGCAAAGGCAGACGGGGCTGTCAACGGCGGCGCAAAGCAACGTTCATTTTACTGTTGACTGGCTCAGCTGGCTTTTTGCTATTGCCTTGTAGTAAACACAAATAGAAATGATTGCTGTAATCGCTTCCGTGATCCAAAACGCATTCCAGACGCCAACCGCTCCGAAAAGCCTGCTGAGTAAAAATGCAGTTGGAATGATAACCACAACATACCGGCAAAGTGAAATCAGTAATGAAGGAATGCCTTTTCCAAGTCCCTCCAGTGCGCCGGAAGATGTAACGGAAACCGCCGAGACGATAAAACCGGCGCCGATGATACGCAGGGCTGTTTTCCCGATCTGGATTGTCGCTTCTGTGTGGGTAAACAGCCCAATAAGCTGGCCGGGGATTAGCAGACATATTACTGTCCCAAGCACCATAATGATACCGCTCATGCACAAGACGATTTTATAAATCTGGCTGACTCTTTTGTTCTCCCCCGCACCGTAGTTATAGCCGATCAATGGGCGCATCCCCTGAACAATGCCATTAGCCGGAAGATAGATGAATGTCTGCAATTTATAATAGATTCCCAAAACCAGAATATACACTTCGGAATATACCGCCAAAATAGCATTAAGCGCCGAAATCAAAAGAGATGGGAGCGCAAGATTCAAGGTTGCAGGAATGCCGATGGAGTACAGCTTTATTACCATCTTTTTGCTGAGCAAAATGTACTGCCTGCGGATATGCACGCGAATTGGCCGCACAAAATAAACGACCAGATAAATCGCAAGCGTCAAGGCCTGCCCGATGCCGGTTGCCAGCGCAGCGCCTTCGATTCCCATTTCAGGGAATGGACCATAGCCAAAAATCAGAATGGGGTCTAAGACAATGTTTGTTATACACCCACACATCAAGCTGATCATGGTTGTTTTCATGTTTCCTACAGCTTGGAATAGTTTCTCGAATGTAACACCAACAATGATAACCAATGTAAAAGCGAACGCAATAACAGAATAGTGGACGCCAAGTTCAATCACTGTCTTGGATGAAGTAAACATTCCTAAAAAAGCCGGCATCATTGTAATACAGCAGACTGTCATAACAATGCCGTGAATCATGGCAAGCACAAGTCCCTGCGTGGCAGCTTGATCTGCTTTTTTGTTATCTCCAGCGCCTAGATAGAAGGCGATCACTGCGTTGATTCCAACCCCAAATCCAATTCCGACAGCATTGATAAAATTTTGAACCGGGTAAACCAGTGATAATGCCGTCATAGCTTCCTCGCTTATCTGCGCGACGAAAAAGCTGTCGATAATGTTGTATAGAGAATTAACCAGCATGGATAAAACCATAGGCAGGCTCATGGATAAAATCAACGGCAATACCGGTTTTTCTTTCATAAAAGTATCGTTCATCATTTCTCCTCCTTGGAACATGTTATAAGATATTTTTGTGGCGATGCCATGCCATTATTACGAGCGCAATGAGCATAGTGGCGGTTTCCGCAACAGGAAATGCAAGCCAGATTCCATTCAGCTGGAATAATTTGTCCAGACACCATAAGGCAGGAACAAGGAAAAGCAGTTGTCTGCATAATTGAATTGCTATGCTGGAACCTACTTTTCTGTCGCCTGAAAATAGGTGGAAATCATGGTAGAGAGACCGCAAAACAGATAGCTTGCCGCCATAATTCGCATAGCGGATATTCCAAAGGAGCGCATGGCTTGAGACGCTGTAAATAATTCCAAAAGCTGTGCCGGAAAGAAGTTGACGGTCAATGTTCCCAGTATCATCATACCGGAGACCAAAGCGGTTCCGTATCGGAAAGCGGAGTGCAGCCTATCTCTGTTTCCCGCACTGTAGTTAAACCGCATAATAGGCAAACAGCCCTGAATCAAGCCGTTTACTGTCATAACGATCAGCTGCTGCACCTTAAAATACGCACCAAAGAATGCAATCGCCGTATCGGAATACGCCACCAGAAACAGATTGACGAATGTCACCATAAACGAACTGAGGGCATTCATAATGAAAGATGGTAAGCCAAGGGTGAATATACGGGCAATCATCCACTTTTGTATATGAAATTCTTTGATCTTTATCCGCACTTTTTGCTTTTTGCCCAACAGCAAGGCAAATGCCAAAATCATGGATAACAAATAGCCCGCAACAGTAGCCACCGCAGCGCCACGGATTCCCATAGCTGGAAAAACACCAATACCAAAAATTAGTAGTGGGTCAAATACAAAATTAACGACCACTCCTGCAATCTGGAACCACATAGGAGCAACCATGTTCCCAGTAGCCTGTATCATCTTCTGGATTGCGATATGCACCATGTTGGGAATTTGCATGAACGAACATACGCTCATATAGGCAATACTCAACTGATAAATTTCTTCGTTATTGGTGAATGCCCCAAAGTAGGGTTTCATAATCAGCAATGACAGAAGATTGAGCAAAGCACCAATTCCAAAGGTCAGTAGCAATCCATGTGTGACGGTAGTATTTGCCTCATTCTGCTTTCTCTGTCCAAGATACCCTGCAATCAGTACATTCACGCCAACGCCAATCCAGATAGATGCCGCATTCATCAAAGTTGTAATGGGAAACGACAGGGAAACAGCCGTCAAAGCATTTTCACTCAGCCGCGCTACAAACGCGCTATCTATCAGATTATAGGAATATTGCAGAAACATGGAAATCAGCGGCGGTATCGACATTTGCCAGATAAGTTTTCCAACGGGCGCAACCGCCATTTTGTTATTGGTTTGCATACTTTCCCTCTCCTCCACAAATTGTCCGAACAATATAGTTTTGTTTGCGTGCTGCAGGCTGACCGGCTTCCAGTACAGCGTCCAAAGCCTTGGAGGGGACAGGTTCCGATTTATAAGCCCGTACACTACGGCGCATCTTGATAAGAGACAAAAAATTATTTTCCATACAGATATAGTTCTCCATTCTGCTAATACTTCCGAGATACAGGCAGCAAAAAAAGCCACACAACTATCACAAGATAGCTGTGTGGCAAAAAGATGACCGAATCCGGAAAAGTCCACTAAAATTTTACGTTTGTTATTATAGCGAACCCGAAGGAGACTGTCAAGCATCAATCATCACAGAATTGTGGCCATAGTCTATGAGCGTGATTTCTCGCGAAAAACCAACAATCTGTATCTGTTTTTTTGTGATGTAGTCAAGGAGCTTTTCATAGTGCCGCAAACTACTAACACTAATATGAAACAATTTTGACACTTCACCTATTGAGAAGAGATTTTTCCGATCCATATTTTACTCCTCCACCAGAACAAGTGTTGATTTGCGCCGCATGACTCCAAAGGCGATTAGGCAGATCACGACCGATATCAGTGAGCCTGCCGCAGTAGCCAGTCCCATCGGGAAAAGCGTTGCCGGGAATAATTTTGAAGTAACATAAACGCCAGGCACACGCATCAATACAATAGCGAGAATATTGTGTAAAAACGACAGGCCGGATTTCCTGCATGCGCAAAAAAAGCCGCTAAAACTAAAATGAATGCCAGCAAAAATACAGTCAAAAATATAACCACGCAGATACTGGCCGCCTAAACGGACCACCGCCGCTCCGTCCACAGTGCCGGGATCGGTGAACAGCGAAACGATGCCTTCCGCTGTAAACTGGATCGCGATAGAAACAAGCACGCCAAAGCCTGCGGCGAGCATCACCGCATAACGCAGCGTTTGAATGGCCCGCTCCGGTTTGCCCGCACCGATATTTTGCGCTCCCAAGGCAGAAACGGTAGACAGCATAGAGGAGGGGACCAAAAAGAGGAAACTGATCACTTTCTCCACAATCCCGACCGCCGCTGCGTCATTCAGTCCACGCTGATTGGCAATAATCGTGATAATAATAAAAGCGACTTGAATCAGGCCGTCCTGAAACGCAATTGGGATGCCGATCCCCAAAATTTTTTCCATGACCGCACGGCAAGGCTTGAAGTCGCTTTTTTTCAGAACGATGCTCCTGCGTTTCAAAATAACGGTAAGGGAAACAACTACACTAATTGCCTGAGAGAAAGTTGTACCAAGGCTGCGCCCGCAGACCCAAGGTGCAGCACACCCATAAAAAGATAGTCTAAAGCGATGTTGGCAGCACAGGCTGTGGCAATAAAGCACATCGGGCTTTTGCTGTCGCCCAACCCTCGAAAAATAGAACTGATGATGTTGTAGGATGTAATAAACGGAATCCCGATAAAGCAAATGGTCAAATAGGTGACCGTACCGCTCACCGCATCCGCTGGCGTAGACATGGCAACGACAATGGGATGAACAAGGGATAACAGGATGGCCGTAAGTGCAATGGAAACCACCAGAAACAATATTACCGTATTCCCGATGTTATGCGCTGCCTGTTTTCTCTTTCCTGCTCCCACTGCCTGACCGACGCTGACGGTTGTTCCCATCGATAACCCTACAATCATAACCGTAAGCATGTGCATCACTTGTGAGCCGATAGAAACAGCGGTAGTACTGGCTACACCCTCGAACTGTCCGATGATAAATAGGTCAGCCATGCCATAGAGCGTTTGAAGAAAATACGAGAGCAGATACGGCAATGAGAATAATACAACATTTTTGAACACACTACCGGTCGTAAGGTTCTTTTCCATATTGCCTAATCCTCCTTTTTGTTAAATTACCCGTATTATAACATCTACAACAGATGTAGAGTCAAGCGCTTTTCTTACTTTGTAGTACCGGTGAACTACCCATTGTCTAAAGCCAATGGGCTTCCTGCTTCGCAGACCGCGTGTCTCCGCTCCGCTTCGGTCGGCTCAAAACCGACGTTTACTGAACGTCATTCGCCTATAACTTTTAACTCTTTGTTCAATTCAGTTCGCTCCCTTTCTCGAAAAAAATAACAGCCTTACGTTTGATTTCGTAAGACTGTCTCATAATTTCTTTATTGAATTGTAACTGCTTAATACTTAAATATAACTGTCTTACACTCGCTGTTCAAAGACATCTGCCTTAACAAGAGCAATGCCTTCTGCATCATCTCCGAGAACAACTAATCTGTCGCCTTCATTTAGTTCAAATGTTTCCCTTGCCGCTTTCGGTATTATAATCTGACCTTTGCTACCGATAGTGACTGTCCCCCATAAATGCTTACCTATCGGGGCAGGAGCAATCTTTATATCACCAACTTTATTGTCCTGATGAACAAGTGAATCTATCGTAACACCATAGTATTTTGCCAGCTTGTCACACTTATCAATATCAGGATAAGTTTCTCTCTGTTCCCATTTAGAATAGGACTGTCTGGAAATTCCTATCACTTCTGCGACCTGTTCTTGCGTCAGTCCTTTGATATTACGAAAAAATATCAGGTTATCTGCCAACACATACATCACCTCCTCGTCTACTAATATTATACGTCCAAGAAAGTACACTTTCCACCATACAAACTTGTCAGAAAAGTGTTTTTAATGTTAATTTTACCTGCATTACTCAGATATCTTCTTAGCGACAACAACAAGCCTGCCATTGTTTCTTGAATATTCACAAGTAGAAAGAGAAATAAGCTTGTCGCCATACTAACTGTCTTAAATACTGCAATCACTTCATACCGGTGTCTGTACGTCAGTGTAGCCAAACCTCAACCTCCTTGTGCTTAGAGTATATGAAGTTTTGGCTTTATCTTGTAGTTTGCGAATATCCGTATAAATAGAAAAAGCCCTTTGAGAAAAGGATTTTTCCTCTCCCAAAGGGTAGTTTAACTTTTACTTAGAATTATCTTTTTTAATAACTAAGTTATAATTGCTATCATAATACAGTCCAAGTTCTCTACACATTCTATCGTTCACATTATCTAACGCTTTCTTATATTCTGCATACGTTGGAGACAGAACAATTAAATTAGGAATGAATATATCGTTATATCCTTTATTTTGTAACTCTTTCTGCATTTTTCTCTGTGCAATAAATGCTGGATGGTATTTCATTATACCGTTTTTCATTTTAGCACCTATCCATACTTTTTCTTTTAGTCTTTCATATTCACTTTCACTCATATCACGATAATAGGCTATCATCTCATCTGCGGTTCTAGTTTCTTGTGCAATCCCACCTATCATCTTCGCACCTATTCCCATAATAAAAGGAACTTTCAATGTCGTTTCATCACAATATTCTAATATATTCTGTAGTGCCTGCTTCTGTTCCAGAGTCTTCAACCTTACATTAAGAAATGGTTTGAAATGACTTTTAAAATAATCTCTTCCCGGTAGCAAAGACTCAATTGCATTTTCAACGGTTTGATAATCAAGTGCCTCATTTGCTTTGTCTGCGTCACCATCATCTATAAATTGCTTCAAAGCTTCAAGTTCTGAGTCTTTTAAAACTTTTTCCTGCACTTTTTCTTGATAAATACGAAGAAGAATACTTTTGTCGCCAGTTTCCAAAAGGCTCTGTATGTCTTTAATACTAATACCGAGTTTTCTATATACTGAAATCTTTTTTAAAGTTTCAACATCTTGTGCAGTATAGTTACGATAACCATTGTTATCTTTATCCACTGACAGCAATCCTTTTTCTTCATAATACTTAACTGCACGCTTTGTCATTCCAACCTCATTTATAATTTCATTTAATAACATCCGATGCACCTCCTTATGATTTATGTTGATAGTATAAGCGTATACGCTGCGTGCAGGTCAAGAGTTTTTCGTCTTTCTTCTAAAAATGGGCAATCCCGATTTCAGGACTGCCCATTCATTCTGCCAATTATGCGATTTTTTCTTGCTTGCACCGATTTCTGCATCAATTGATGTAAGTTTGATGTAAATCGCTGTTTTTTTAGTTTTTTATCAAATGAAGTACGTCCCGTCTATTTTGTAAAACGGTACATCTTTACATCATCTTAATAGAGCTTTGCACCTGCCGGAATGTGGTCATCTACCATCAGAAGATGAAGCTTTTCTTCGCCTTCTTCTTCATGAATAGCACTGAGGAGCATACCGCAAGAGTCAATGCCCATCATCGCTCTCGGTGGAAGATTTGTGATAGCAATAAGAGTCTTTCCAACCAGTTCTTCCGGCTCATAAAAGCTATGAATACCGCTTAAAATGGTTCTGTCTGTGCCTGTTCCGTCATCAAGAGTAAACTGTAACAGTTTCTTTGACTTCGGTACTGCAACACACTCTTTAACCTTTACTGCACGGAAATCTGACTTGCTGAATGTATCAAAGTCTACCATTTCCTCAAATAAAGGCTCTACCTTTACCTTAGAAAAATCAATCTTTTCAGACTCAGTTTTTACATTTTTTTCAGGTGCTTCAGAAGCTGTATTATTTACATCATTTTTCTTATTTACACCATCTAAGGACTTCATTGTCGGGAACAATAATACATCCCTAATCGCAGGTGAATCTGTAAGCAGCATAACAAGTCTGTCAATACCGTAACCGATACCGCCTGTTGGTGGCATACCTACTGCAAGTGCGTTAAGGAAGTCCTCATCTGTGTGCTGTGCTTCCTCGTCGCCGTTCTCTGCGTTCTTATCCTGCTGTGCGAAACGCTCTCTCTGGTCGATTGGGTCGTTAAGCTCTGAGTACGCATTACACATTTCCCATGTGTTAATGAAAAGCTCGAAACGTTCAACCTTCTCTGGATCAGATGGCTTCTTCTTAGTAAGTGGAGATATTGCAAGAGGATGATCCATGATGAATGTAGGCTGGATTAACTTCTCCTCGCAGTACTCCTCAAAGAAGAGGTTGATGATGTCGCCCTTAGTGTGACGCTCCTCGAACTCAATTCCTCTCTCCTTAGCAAGAGCCTTAGCTTCTTCGTCAGTCTTAATTGTATCAAAATCAACACCGGCGTATTCCTTAATTGCGTCATTCATAGTAAGTCTTCTGAATGGCTTTCCAAGGTCAATCTCAGTGCCGTTGTAAGTAATCTTAGTTGTACCGCATACAGTCTCAGCAAGATGTCTGAACATACTCTCAGTAAGTTCCATCATTCCTTCGTAATCTGTGTATGCCTGGTAAAGCTCCATAAGCGTGAACTCAGGGTTGTGTCTTGTATCAACACCCTCGTTACGGTATACTCGTCCGATTTCATAAACTCTTTCAAGACCACCAACGATAAGTCTCTTAAGATAAAGTTCTAATGAAATACGAAGTTTAACGTCTTCATCAAGTGCATTGTAATGAGTCTCAAATGGTCTTGCGGCAGCACCACCTGCATTAGATACAAGTGTTGGTGTCTCAACTTCCATGAAATCTCTGCCATCAAGGAACTTTCTGATTTCCTTGATAATCTTAGATCTCTTTACAAATGTTTCCTTAACCTCAGGATTCATTATTAAATCAACATATCTCTGACGGTATCTCATATCAGTATCTGTGATTCCGTGGAACTTTTCTGGAAGTACCTGTAAACTCTTAGAAAGAAGAGTAATCTCCTCAGCGTGAACTGAAATCTCTCCTGTCTTAGTTCTGAAGATGAATCCTTTGATACCGAAGATATCACCGATATCAGACTTCTTGAAGTCTGCATATGCTTCTTCGCCAATTGCATCTCTTGAAATATATGCCTGCATTCTGCCCTTAAGATCAGCAATGTTACAGAAAGATGCCTTTCCCATTACTCTCTTGAACATCATACGTCCAGCAAAGCTTACATTGATTGGAGAAGCATCCATAATAGCTCTTCTCTCATTGTAATCAGCAGTAACTGCTTCTCTTGCCTGCTGCTCATCTAAACCTTCAGTATTAACTGCTGGTCTGTCACCAAGAAGTTCCTTCTCATGTGCTTCATAGATGGCTCTGATTTCATCTGTGTGATGTGTTACATCATACTTTGTTATCTGGAATGGATCCTTTCCTGCGTCCTGAGGTTCTTTAACTTTTCCATACGAACCTTAATCTGCTCGTTAACGTCAGGCTGCTGTGCAGATTTATTATCTCCCATGAATGAGTATCTCCTTTTCTATACGTTACTGAAATATATCTTTATTAGTCGTTCTCTCAGAAATTAGTCGTTCTTTACAGATACAACTGTATATTCAATCTCTCCAACAGGTGCTTCTACCTTAACAGTATCACCCTTCTTCTTTCCAATAAGAGCTGCACCAAGTGGTGACTCATTAGAAATCTTGTTATTAAGGCTGTCTGCCTCTGATGAACCAACGATTGTGTACTCGATATCCTCATCAAATTCTACGTCGTGAAGTACAACAACGCTCTCCATCTTAACTACATCTTTATTCTTATCGTTATCCTGAATAACCTCACAGTTAGCAAGAATTGCTTCAAGTTCTGCAATTTCTGTTTCGATATCTCTCTGCTCGTCCTTAGCTGCATCGTACTCAGCGTTCTCTGATAAATCGCCCTGCTCTCTTGCTTCCTTTAACTTCTGGGCAACTTCCTTTCTTCTGACAACCTTAAGCTCCTCAAGTCTTGCTACTCTTTCGTCATACCCCTTTTTAGTAAGAAACTGTTTCTCTGCCATGTTCTTATCACCTTTCTATATATATGCTACACTAATATGCTTCTGCTCTACTAGAGAATAAAACCCCACAAGCGTCACAATATTATAAACTATCAGTTCCTGTCTGTCAATGCAGCCCTTCCAGTATCCTGTCCACCAGCGCATCAAACTGTTCCAGATTAGTAACCTGGTTAGCTTCATTTCTTAATGCCGCTGCGTGCTTGATTCCTGCTGTATACCATGCAAAATGTTTCCTCATCTCGCGGATTCCTGTAAACTCGCCTTTTATCTCACACAGTCCTTTGGCATGTCTCTTAATCATCTGGCACACTTCTTCAACAGACGGCGGTGCAATCACTGTCCCATTATTCATATATTCAGAAACCTGTCTGAATATCCATGGATTTCCTCTTGCTGCCCTTCCAATCATTATTCCGTCACAGCCTGTCTGTTTCATCATATTAACAGCATCTTCGCCGCTTTTAATATCGCCATTACCAATAACAGGAATTGATACTGCTTCTTTGACCTGTCTTATTATATCCCAGTCTGCATGTCCTGAATAATACTGCTGCCTTGTTCTTGCATGGACTGCAACGGCAGCCCCGCCTGACTCCTCAATAACATGTGCTATCTCAGGCGCATTTATACTATTCTCATCAAATCCTGCCCTTATCTTGATTGTAAGTGGCTTATCAAGTGCATCAGCCATCTTCTCGACTATTCTTCCGACAAGCACAGGGTCCTTCATAAGTGCCGAGCCTTCGCCGTTATTGACTACCTTTGGCACAGGACATCCCATATTGACATCAATTATATCAAACTCTCTTTCAGAAAGTCTCTTCGCTATATCAGCATGATATCAGGGTCTGAACCGAAAAGCTGCAATGCAAGCGGACGCTCCCCCGGCACCGTCTTCATCAGGTCTTCTGTATTCTTATTGTTATACAGCACTGCTTTGGCGCTGACCATCTCTGTACACATAAGCCCACAGCCCTGCTCCTTGCATAAAAGTCGAAATGGCAGGTCTGTTACTCCTGCCATCGGTGCCAATGCAATATTGTTCTTTATCTCAACATTTCCAATTCTCATAATTACTCCATGCCTAAGAAGAATACCTTGAAGAACATCTCAAGTGATTCAAGAAGTTCTCTCTTCTCATACTGATACTTCTTGACTAGCATACCGCATGCTATCTCGTCATACAGTAAATCGCCCTCGTCTGCTGATGATTTGAACAAAAGATTGCCCTCCTCATCGAATTCCATATCAAGTATTCCGCCTACTTCCTCTGTGAAAAGAACGCACATAATCTTTAACTCGTTCTTTACATCATCCGGAAGCTTGTCGAAATCAGGGTTAAAATAGTATTTCTTCTCATAAGAATTAGATACACATAAAACTACATTTTCATCAAACATATCCATATAATCCTCTCACAGAAACCTCTCCGGTTCTGATAATCTTCTCGCCCTCGTCTGTCTTAATGATAAGCTCGCCCTCATCATTGATTCCAAGTGCTTTTCCAACAATTTCCTTGTCAGCATATATTGCCTTGACGTCGCCGCCCTTATTGACAAGCATTGAATTATAGTCTTCTTTAAGCCCAGCCAGATTCTGTGTCTTAACAAATGTATCATAGTACTTTGCAAAGCTCTCTGAAAATGCGGCTACTATACGGCTTCTTTTCAGATGGTCGCCAGTCTCAAGATACAGCGAAGAAGCTGTTGCCTTGATTGAATCATCAAATTCTGTCGTATTGACATTAATTCCCATTCCGATAACCACATAATGTATGTAATCCATCTCAGCACTCATCTCTGTTAATATTCCACATACTTTCTTCTTATTAAGAACTATATCATTAGGCCACTTTATACAGCACTCTGCGTCATGTCCGTCCTCTGTAAGAACCTTGTGGATTGCCTCCTGCACAGCCATGGCTGCCACTATTGTAAGCATTGATGCATTGACTGGTGCAATATCCGGTCTCAAAAGAAGTGACATCCATATCCCACTTCCTGCAGGAGAAACCCAATTCCTGCCGCGTCTGCCCCGACCACCTGTCTGGCTCTCTGTTATATAAAGTGTTCCATCCGCTGCATTATCTCTCTCTGCCGCTCTCTTAGCTTCGTTGTTAGTAGAATCTGTCTCGTCATAATACACTACTTCGCGGATAATTCCGGTTGTACTGCCTGTATCCACACAGGTAAGCTGACTCATTATCTCGCCTGATGTAAGAATATCAGGATACTTTGTTATATGATATCCCTTATTCTGGACTGCCTCTATAACATAGCCTTCTTCTTTTAACTGGTTTATCACCTTCCAGACAGCCGTTCTTGAAACCCCCAACATATTGCACAGTGCCTGTCCTGACACATATCCATCTGATTTTCTCAAAACATTTAAAATCTTAGTCTTCATACCATTACCCGCCATGCTATTACTGCCATAAGTAGAAGTCCTAACGTAACAACTGTAAGAATAACGCCTGACACCGTTCTGTCGCTCATGAAATTTTTCGCAGCCGTAAGACCGTTTACCAGTGCTCCAAGGAAGAATTCAACTGCAAACAATATGCCGCTTCCGCTTCTTAGAAACAATATGATAATAAATACAATTCCTATTGCAAATGTGAGTGCTATATTGGCATAGTCTATGAGCATCTTGCTCTTTCTATACGCGCCACTCGTTGTATAATACATAACGCCTCCATAATAAATATCTGATGAATTACAATTTCATGCTGTGTCGTCCCGATTTTGGACTTCCTCGTGTCTACCCGCTGTTTTAAAGTCCAATCTGTCATTCTTTCTCGTCACTTTTGGACTTTCACATACCTTTCCACTGCTCTAACGTCCAATTCCGCATGTTGGCTTCCCGATTTTGGACTTCCGGCATGACACACACCACTCTAACGTCCAATTTACTTATAAGCTCCAAGTGTAGCTGCCATCACAGCCTTGATTGTATGCATTCTGTTCTCAGCCTCATCGAATACAACTGACTGCTCTGACTCAAATACTTCATCTGTAACTTCCATCTCATCAAGACCGAATTTGTCATGAATTTCTTTACCAATCTTAGTCTTAAGGTCATGGAATGCAGGAAGACAGTGCATAAATATTGCATCCTTAGAAGCATTGTCCATAACTGCCTTGTTAACCTGATATGGAAGAAGTGCCTTGATTCTCTCTGCCCATACTTCATCAGGCTCACCCATTGATACCCATACATCTGTGTATAATACGTCTGCATCCTTAGTTCCTGCCTCAACATCTTCTGTAAGTGTTACAGAACCACCGCTTATCTTTGCCCATTCCTCACACTGTGCAACGAGTTCCTTGTCTGGGAAATATTCCTTAGCTGTGCAGGCTGTATAATGAAGTCCTAACTTAGCACAGACAATCATAAGTGAATTACCCATGTTGTATCTTGCATCACCCATGTATACGAACTTAACGCCCTTTAATCTGCCAAGCTTTTCCTTGATTGTAAGCATATCTGCAAGCATCTGTGTTGGATGGTATTCGTTAGTAAGTCCGTTCCATACAGGCACACTTGAATATTTTGCAAGATCTTCAACTATCTCCTGACCGAATCCTCTGTATTCGATTCCCTCAAACATTGTACAGAGAACTCTTGCAGTATCGGCAATGCTCTCCTTCTTGCCAATCTGTGAACCTGTTGGGTCAAGATATGTGACACCCATACCAAGGTCATGGGCTGCTACCTCAAATGAGCAGCGTGTTCTTGTACTTGTCTTCTCGAATATAAGTGCAACATTCTTTCCGATAAGTGGCTGTTCTACAATGCCCTTTTTCTTCTTATCCTTAAGCTCTGCTGCTAAGTCTATCAAATATAAAATCTCCTCAGGTGTATAATCCTTGAGTGTTAAAAAGTCGCGTCCCTTTAAATCCATGACATCCTCCTGTCTGTATGGCAAATTCGCATACATTGAATAATTAATAACTTTGTTCATTCTATCGCAATTATAGTTCTTCGTCAAATGTGTCTTCTTTTCTTACAAAAAATGTGGTGCAGTCACCAGTTTCCTGATAACCACACCACATTGCATATCCATATTAATGGAATATATGATCTCCAATTATTACGAAATCTGAATAGTTGTTAACATCTACAGTATATAATGCTCTGAATGATGTATAACCACCTATATTGTTAACACCTGATAATGCCTCAAGTGCTGCCTGCATACATTCTGTATTTCTAGGGCCATTGGCAAGTCTTTGCGCAATCTTTCTGATGGATTGTCTGCTCCATCAGATACGCCAGAGAACTGTGATCTCTGATATATAACCCCTGTAACTGTACCAGGATAATGTCCGCTTCTTACTCTGTTAAGAATAACATTGGCAACTGCAAGCTTTCCTGCATATGGCTGGTATCCAGCCTCCCAGTCTATAATACATGCCATAAGCCATATATCATCATCTGATACGCTCATAGTTGGATTGTATGTTATATCTGTTCCAGATATTGTATTAGCGATTATCCTCTGTTTTCTGGCTTCCTCTGCTGCTGCAGCAGCTCTTGCTGCCTCTGCTTCTGCCTCAAGTCTTGCTTCCTCTGCAAGTCTTGCAGCTTCTTCCTCTGCCTCGATAGCCTGAATCTCTGCTATTGTATAACCTGTAAGAAGATTATCTGTTCCTACTTCCTGTGCTAATGCTTCTGCTTCTTCTCCGAAACATAAGCACTGTGTAAGCACATAGCCTTCGCAGTTTCCTGAACTCACTTTAGTCCATTCTTTACCAACTGAATCAACATCAACAAGTGTGTTAGTATATAATCTTCCAACAACCTCTGATGTATCTTCATCTGTAGTGTCATAAACATCAAGATAAGGATCAGTTATTGCTACTGCCTTATTCTTGTATGTTCCTGTTTCTTCATACCCAGTCACAAGAACTTCTTCTGTATTAGCCGAATAAGATGCAACTTTAATTCCCGTGTCAGTATTCTGTGTTTTCTCATAGGTAGTCGCTACTGCTGGAAGAACTGGTGTAATGAATAACACGATTGCAGCTCCAATATAGCAAGCAGCTTTGCTACTTCTAAGTCTCATATTATACTTCCCTTTCCGGCGGCTTATTTAGCTACGCCTGCAAAATTGTTACAGAATTGTTACAATTTATTACGGAATTATAATAACAAAGTTACAGCATTTTGTCAAATATGTTAAAAACCCGCTCATAGAGCGGGTTTGCAAGCATCTGTATTCTATATTGTTCTCTGGCGTACTGCCTCATATGTAAGAATTGTACACGCTATAGCTGCATTTAACGATTCTACTTCTCCCTGCATAGGAATTCTTATGAGCGTATCAGCCTGCTTTGTAATGCCATCGGTAAGTCCGTTGCCTTCATTACCTATAAGAAATGCTGTCGGTGTACTGTAATCTTCACCCAGGTATGTGTTCTTACCATCAAGATGTGCGGCATAGACCTTAACGCCGGCTTTCTGACACTGTGTAACAGCTTCACTAAAATCCTGTACATACACGAATGGCACTCTGAATATTGAGCCCATCGTTGAACGTATAGTCTTAGGATTGTATATATCCACAGTATTAGGACTCATGATAACTCCTGTGACTCCTGCACCCTCTCCCATTCTTAAGATAGTTCCGAGGTTGCCGGGATCCTGCAGATTCTCTACTAGTATAAGGAGCGGATTGCCTTCAAGCATATCAGAAAGACTGTTATTCTTCATCTTCACAACAGCCATAATTCCCTGTGGTGTCTGTGTCTGTGACATTCTGTCAAATACATTATCTGCCACAATCTCAATCATGTCTGCAGTAATTCCCTGTTTTCTTAGCAGTTCCCTGGCATATTCAGGATTATTATTCTGGAATCTTTCTGACATGTATATCTTCACAAGTGAATCTTCCGGCACTTCAGACACCATGCGGATTCCCTCTACCACATATTCATTATTCTTCTTTCTTTCCTTAGCCTTGGAAAGCAGTGACATCACATGCTTTACCTGCGAACTGCTGGTACTGGTTATCATTATCAGGTTACCTTTCTTTAAATGTATCACTCCTAATATTATTAAATATATTACTTGGAAAGTAATGCACTTATATTAAATTCATAATCATTAATATCTTTCGTCATAGCAAGTGCTTCATCAATATCATAATCTACGAATCTGCCATCCTTGTAAGCCACAAGTCTGTTGCTCTTGCCGTCTGCAAGAAGGTCAACTGCATAAGCACCCATAATAGATGCATACATTCTGTCCTTACATGTTGGAGAACCACCACGCTGCATATATCCTAATATTGTAGCTCTTGTCTCAACACCTGTTGCTGCCTCAATTCTTCTTGCCATTCCTGTAGAATGTCCTATACCTTCTGCATTAATGATAAGATGGTGCTTCTTACCTTTCTTTCTTCCCTCAATTATATGGTTGATAAGTGCCTGCTCATCATTGTCATATCTTTCTGGAAGAAGGATATCCTCTGCACCATTGGCAATACCACACCATAATGCAATATATCCTGCATTACGACCCATAACTTCAATAATACTGCATCTTTCATGCGATGTAGATGTATCTCTGATTTTATCAATAGCTTCCATTGCTGTATTAACTGCTGTATCAAATCCTATTGTGTAATCTGTACATGCAATATCAAGATCAATAGTTCCAGGAATTCCTATTGTGTTGATTCCCTGTGCAGCAAGCTTCTGTGCACCTCTGAATGAACCGTCTCCACCGATTACAACAATTCCGTCAATTCCATGCTTTCTGCATACTTCAGCACCCTTCTTCTGACCTTCCTCAGTCATGAATTCCATACAACGTGCTGTATAAAGGACCGTTCCACCTCTCTGGATAATATCAGCAACGCTTCGCTTGTCCATATCGATTATCTCATCATTAAGTAGTCCGTTATAGCCCTTCTGAATACCTTTGACCTTAAGTCCCTTATTCAAAGCAGTTCTGACAACTGCACGGATAGCTGCGTTCATGCCTGGAGCATCTCCACCACTTGTTAATACGCCTATTGTTTTAATTTCCTTTGCCATAACTTCCCCTTTCTTATCTCTTCATAATATTTTCTGTTTTATGTTACCACATAATAGAAGAAAAATCTTCATTTTTTGACAAATTTTTACCAATCTTAATTAAATTTTATGTTGTAGCAACATTTTTTTCACCATATTTATTCTTAAGAATGTAAAGCAGCTCCGATGAAACCTTCACACACTGACTTGGCGGAAGTGCGATTCTTTGCTTCTCTGCCACACAATATATTGTGACTGTATCTTTACCATCTGATTCATTAAGTATGTCAAATAAATCATCCCTGCACGCTTCATACTGTGCCAGACTGTCAAATCTTAACCAAAGTCTTCTTGGTACACTGTCAAAGCTTACAAGGCTGTCTGCAATAAGCTTTGCCTCTGCACCTACGTTAGCCTGCACACGTCCTGTAATGAACACTTTATTGGTCATATCAAGAACTCTTCTGTTCTTCTCATATGCCTTAGGAAACAGTATGACTTCCACACTTCCAACGAAATCTTCAATTGTAAGGTAAGCCATCTGCTGCCCTGTCTTAGTCGTATTAACCTTGATATTCCTTACAAGTCCGCCTATTGTCTGCTTAGTGCTGTCTGCTGCCTTAGTTTCTCCTGTTTCCTCATCAATAAGGAAATCTGTGCTTCTCGCAGATACATGCTTCTCCCACATACCAGTATATTCATCAAGAGGATGTCCTGTTACATATACACCAAGAACTTCTTTCTCTCTTTCAAGAAGATCCTCCTTCTCGAATTCAGAAATATCAGGAATCTTCATCTCCAGGCTCTGTTTATCCTCTTCACTTACAAGGTCAAAGAGCGACATCTGCCCTGAGATAGCGTCTTTATTCTGCTTAACAGCCGAATCTATCATTCTTTCATATACGTTGAGCATGCCTCTTCTTGTATGTCCAAATGTGTCAAATGCACCTGCAAATATCAAATGTTCCACAGTTCTTTTATTAATTACGCCAGCCATTCTCGTTATGAAATCCTGCATTGAATGGAACTCGCCGTTATTGGTTCTCTCTTCAATAATTGCGCTGATTGTAGGCCTTCCCATGCTCTTTACCGCATTAAATCCGAATCTTATATCTTTACCCTCAACGCTGAAATCAGCCACTGAATTGTTGACATCAACAGGAAGTATCTTAATTCCCATCTCCCTTGCCGCAAGAATATATTCTGCAACCTTGCTTGTCTTATCCGTAACACTCGATATAAGCCACGCCATATACTGTACAGGAAAATGTACTTTTAGATAAGCTGTCTGATATGCAACAACCGCATAGCAAGCCGCATGTGACTTGTTAAATGCGTATTTTGCAAAGTCCATCATCTCATCATATATCTTATTGGCTGTCTGCTCGCTTATGCCGTTCTTAATACATCCAGGCACTCCGTTAGCTTCATTACCATATACGAAATTCTGGCGTTCCTGTTCCATCACATCAAGCTTCTTCTTAGCCATGGCTCTTCGCACATTATCACTTCCGCCCCATGAATATCCGGCAAGGTCCCGCACAATCTGCATAACCTGTTCCTGATACACCATACAGCCGTAAGTAGGCTCTAATATTGGCTCTAACTGAGGGCACTCATATGTTATGTTACCGGCATTCTCTTTTCCCTTAATATACTGTGGAATGAAATCCATAGGTCCCGGTCTGTAAAGTGATATTCCGGCTATCAGATCCTCCAGACAGTCCGGCTTTAATTCCTTCATGAAATTCTTCATTCCACCACTCTCTAACTGGAATATACCTGCACATTTGCCCTGACTTATGCAATCGAACACTGCCTTATCATTATATGGTATCTTATCCACTGAGAACGCAGGATCTATCTGCTGTTCGCACTTCTCTGTCTGTTGGATTACAGTTAAGTTTCTAAGCCCTAAGAAGTCGAACTTTAACAGTCCTAAATGCTCCAATGTAGGGCCTTCAAACTGTGTTACCTTGACATTATCAGTGCCTACTGCAACAGGAACATACTCACCAACATCCTTCTGGCTGATAAGAACACCTGATGCATGGACTGATGCATGTCTTGGAAGACCTTCTAGTCTCTTGGCTTTATCTATAAGGTCATGTACTGTCGCATCCTGCTCGTACAGTGCCTTAAATTCTGCATTAGGCTTAATATCCCTGTCTGTATCACCATTCATGGCACTGTCTATTGTGACACCGACCTTCTGTGGTATCATCTTGGCAATGTTATCAACCATCGCATATGGAAGATCCATAACGCGGCCTACATCCTTGATAACCGCCCTTGCTGCCATTGTTCCAAATGTAATTATCTGGCATACGCATTCTTTACCATATTTCTCTATAACATAGTCAATAACCCTCTGCCTGCCCTCCGGAGCAAAGTCCACATCAATATCGGGCATGGATACTCGCTCCGGGTTTAAGAATCGCTCAAATACAAGATTATACTTAATAGGATCAAGTGTTGTTATTCCAAGACAGTATGCAACAAGACTTCCTGCTGCCGAACCTCGTCCCGGTCCTACCGGAATATCGTGTGTCTTGGCATAATTAATGTAATCCCACACAATAAGGAAATAATCTACATATCCCATTGAGTAGATAACTGACAGTTCATACGAAAGTCTCTGAAATATATCATTAGTATCTTTCGCACGTTTAATAACAACATCTTTTCTGTCAGCCACTATTGATGCTTTTGCCTGTTCTATAACATCCTCAAGACTTACATCTGCAGTCTTTTCAGGATAACGCTTCTTTAATCCTTCGTAACATAACGCATTAAGATATACCCATGAATTCTTTCCATATTCTTCTGGTACATCAAATGCTGGAAGCTTAGTAACTCCGAATTCTATCTCAACATTACATCGTTCTGCTATCTTATGTGTATTCTCGACAGCCTCTGGTGCGTATTTGAACAATTCCGCCATCTCTTCCTCTGACTTTAAGTAGAACTGTCCGCCCTCATAACGCATTCTGTTCTCGTCTGAGAGCTTCTTACCAGTCTGGATACACAATAATATATCGTGTGCATCTACATCATCTGCATATGTGTAATGAACATCATTGGTACATATAAGCTCAATTCCTGTCTCTTTATGCATACGCATAAGCTGCGGATTGACATAATGCTGTTCCGCAATTCCATGGTCCTGCAATTCAAGGAAGAAATTACCCTTACCAAATATATCCTGAAGCTCTAATGCAACATCTCTTGCTGTCTCATACATGCCTCTTGAAAGATATCTCTGCACTTCTCCTGCAAGACACGCACTTGTTGCAATAATGCCATCATGATATTCCCTTAATACTTCCTTATCTACTCTTGGCTTATAATAAAATCCTTCTGTAAATCCCTTTGAAACTATCTTCATAAGGTTCTGATAACCTGTGTTATTCTCTGCAAGAAGTACAAGATGATTGTATTTGTCCTCGCTCTGCCCTGCGCCTTTATCAAATCTTGAGCCGGGAGCAACATATACTTCGCATCCAAGAATCGGCTTGATTCCGACCTTCTTAGCCGCCTCATAAAATGCTATAACACCATACATTACGCCATGGTCAGTTATTGCCAGGCTGTCCATTCCAAGCTCTTTCGCTCTTTTCGTTATCTCTTTAATCTTGCTGGAACCGTCCAGCAGTGAATATTCTGTATGCACATGCAAATGTGTAAAACTCATAGATTTTCCCCTTAATCTTAAACAATCAAATAACGATACATATTGAAATCAATAGAAAAAATATACCACATTTTCCGTCATATATCTACACGCAATAATAATAAACAGGAGCCTGATTATCTCGGACTCCTGTCTTATGCTTAAATATTCTTATTATTCCTGTGTTCCATCATTCTTATCATCTGAATTGTCATGATGTTCATTATTATTATCATCTGAATGGTTAGTTATATTCTTCCATATATCGCTCTCGGGCTCACCACTAACTGTTGATGAATAACTTCCATCTTCATTAAATGTTACACTCTCTGCAACCTTCTCTGATGTTGAGAATAATGAAGTATCCACTGGTTCAGGGATTCCCTTTGCCTCTCTGAATATCTTCATGAATTCCTTGCCTGTGATAGTCTCATGGTCATACAGGTATCTTGCAAGCTGATCCATTACTTCTCTGTTATCTCTTATAATCTGCTTAGCCTCTTCATAGCATGACGCAATAAGCTTCTTTACTTCATCATCAACTTCAGCCTCTGTTGCCTGTGCACAGTTCATAGATGCTCTTCCGCTAAGATACTCATCTTCGACTGTTGATAATGCAACAAGTCCGAATCTGTCTGACATACCATATCTTGTAATCATTGTCTTGGCAAGGTTAGTTGCCTTCTTGATATCATCATAAGCACCATTAGTAACTGAACCAAATACAACTTCTTCTGCAGCACGGCCACCAACAAGTGATATAAGGTCTGTCATAAGTTCATCCTTAGTCTCAAGATGCTTCTCTTCCTCTGGGAAGTTAAGCACATAACCCAGTGAACCATTAGTATGAGGTATAATAGTAATCTTCTGGACCGGATCAGAATTATTCTTGATAGCTCTTATAAGGGCATGTCCAATCTCATGGTAAGCAACAACCTGCTTTTCCTTCTTGCTAAGAACTCTTTCCTTCTTCTCCTTACCTGCTACAACTGTATCAAAAGCGCCAAGAAGGTCCTTCTGGGTAACAACATTTCTTCCGTTCTTAACTGCCGCAATAGCAGCTTCATTAATGATATTGGCAAGGTCTGAACCTACAAGACCACTTGTTGCCATCGCAATCTCATCAAAATCAACTGTATCATCCATAAGTACATCCTTAGAATGTACCTTAAGAGTCTCAATTCTTCCTTTCTTATCAGGTCTGTCAACGGTAATTCTTCTGTCAAGACGGCCTGGTCTAAGTAAAGCCTTATCAAGTACCTCTGGTCTGTTAGTTGCTGCAAGAATAAATATTCCCTTAGAAGAATCAAAACCATCCATCTCTGCAAGTAACTGGTTTAATGTCTGCTCACGCTCGTCATTGCCACCGCCATACTTGGAATCTCTGCTCTTACCAATAGCATCAATCTCATCAATAAATATAATACAAGGAGCCTGCTTAGTTGCTTCCTTGAACAAGTCTCTTACTCGTGATGCACCGACACCAACGAACATCTCAACGAAATCAGAACCTGCAAGTGAGAAGAAAGGTACATCTGCCTCACCGGCTACAGCCTTGGCAAGAAGCGTCTTACCTGTTCCAGGAGGTCCTACTAAAAGTGCACCCTTAGGAAGCTTTGCGCCAATCTTGGCATATTTCTCAGGGTAATGTAAGAAATCAACAATCTCTGTAAGAGATTCCTTAGCTTCATCCTGACCTGCAACATCCTTGAATGTAACACCTGTCTTTTTCTGGACATATACTTTGGCATTGCTCTTTCCAACACCCATTCCACCCATCATTCCACCATTCTTAGCAATTCTTCTATATACAAATGCAAATATTATATATATAAATAAAAATGGCAGCACATATGCTAGCAGAAATTCTACGATTGAAGAACTTGAATCCGGAATATATCCTTCAAACTCAATTCCTTTTCTCTTAAGAAGCGGTACAAGAGTATCATCATTAACATATCCTGTATAATATGTGTATGAAACTCCTGCTATGCCAGACTGTTTCTCCTCTTCAACTGGTGTAATAAGGATTCTGTCCTGCTCTAATGCTACTTTCTTTACCTTATCTTCATCAATCATCTGCATGAACTGGTCGTAGCTTATCTCCTTGTATGTCGCATTCTTAAACATATTGCTAAGAAGCGTAAGCCCTATAAATGTTACAACTGCCGCTATAATAATGAATATTATAAGGTTAACATTCTTTGGCTTCTTGTTATTATTGTTGTTATTACGATTATTGTTGCGGTTATCGTTATTATTATAACCATTGTCATAACCGTTGTTGTTATAATTATCCATACTCTTCTCCTGATATGATACTGTACTTATCTTAAGCATTTCCAAATAAGTCTGTTTTCATTATAAAGAAGGAAAAAATATAAATCAACCAAAATCTAAGTGTTTAATAAGATGTTTATATTTACTTTATATTCTTAGTTTTTTTCTTTAAACTATGGAAATTTATAATACAGGGCTGTATAATATTGCATATTTTTTTGATTACACATTCAGATTGGAGGATAAGATGGCTGTTAAATATGTATTTGTAACAGGTGGTGTTGTTTCCGGTTTAGGAAAAGGTATCACTGCCGCATCTTTAGGCAGACTGCTTAAAGCCCGTGGTTTTTCTGTAACCATGCAGAAGTTTGACCCTTATATTAATATTGATCCAGGTACTATGAACCCTATCCAGCACGGAGAAGTTTTCGTAACTGACGATGGTGCTGAGACAGACCTTGACCTTGGTCACTATGAAAGATTTATTGATGAGAGCCTTAATAAGAATTCTAATGTAACTACCGGTAAAGTATACTGGTCTGTATTACAGAAGGAACGCCGTGGAGATTTCGGTGGAGGCACAGTCCAGGTAATCCCTCATATTACTAATGAAATAAAGAGCCGTTTTTTCAGAGATTATTCAACTGATGAAACTAAAATTGCAATTATAGAAGTTGGCGGTACTGTTGGAGATATAGAGAGTCAGCCTTTCCTTGAGGCAATCAGACAGTTCCAGCATGAAGTCGGACATGAGAACGCAATTCTTATTCATGTAACGCTTATTCCTTATCTTAAGGCATCTGGTGAGATGAAGACTAAGCCAACTCAGGCAAGTGTTAAGGAACTTCAGGGAATGGGAATCCGTCCGGACATTCTTGTGTGCCGTACAGAACATCCACTTGAGGCCGGTATCAAAGATAAGATAGCACTTTTCTGTAATGTACCTAAATCTCATGTACTTCAGAACTTAGATGTTGAGATTCTTTATGATGCACCTCTTGCAATGGAAGAAGAACATCTTGCACAGGTAGCATGTGAATGTTTACACCTTGACTGTCCAGAACCAGATCTTGATGAATGGAGAGCAATGTGCAAGGCCTGGAAGAATCCTACTAAGAAGGTAACTGTTGCATTAGTTGGTAAATATATCCAGCTTCATGATGCTTATATCAGTGTTGTTGAAGCATTAAAGCATGGTGGTGTATATAATTCATGTGATGTAACTATCAAATGGATTGATTCAGAAACTGTAACTCCTGAAACTGCTGATGAGCTTCTCTCTGAAGTATCTGGCATATTAGTTCCAGGCGGATTCGGTGACAGAGGTACAGAAGGAAAGATTGAAGCTATCCGTTATGCCAGAGAACATAATATTCCATTCTTAGGATTGTGCCTGGGAATGCAGCTTTCAATTGTTGAATTTGCAAGAAATGTTATAGGATATGACGACGCACACAGTGTTGAACTTAATCCTAACACAACCCACCCTGTTATACATCTTATGCCAGACCAGGAAGGCATTGATGATATCGGCGGTACATTAAGACTTGGTTCTTATCCTTGTGTACTTGATAAAACAAGCAAAGCTTATGAACTCTATGGCGAAGAGCTTATACATGAACGTCACAGACACAGATATGAAGTTAATAATGATTACAGAAAAGTTCTTACTGAGAATGGTATGATGCTTTCAGGAATATCTCCTGACGGAAGAATTGTTGAGATGATAGAATTAAAGAATCATCCTTGGTTCGTTGCCACACAGGCTCATCCAGAGTTAAAGTCAAGACCTAATCGTCCACATCCATTATTCAGAGGTTTCATAACAGCAGCACTTGAATATCAGGATAAAAACCATTAATTATATAATATATGCATAACAAAAAAGCATCACCTAACGAATCCGACTTTCGTATCAGGTGATGCTTTTTATTGCTTTTACTAATGTAATTGTTACTTATTAAGACCATTAAGAATCTTCTTAATTCTCTTAATTTCATCATCTTCTAACTTCTGTGATTCACAGATAGAAGCTACCATGTCAACAGCCTTTCCATTGAACCAGAAGTCAGCCTCTTCCTTTAACAACTGTCTTCTGTATTCTTCTTCTAAACGAAGAGGATGAATAAATGCTGCCTTTCCTTTACGGTATGTGTCAACAAATCTCTTGTCCTTCAACTTACCTACGAAAGTAACAACTGTTGTCCTTGCGTAATCCTTACCATAATCGTCTCTTAACCGATCAATAAGTTCCTGCACAGGTATGTCCTGTGGTGCCTCCCATATAAGCTTCATAATTAATGCTTCACATGGACTTAATTCGTTAAAATGATTTCTGCTCATAAAACCCTCCTTAGGCTTTCCATAGATATACACATTATCTATTATACTGCCTTTGTAAATGTTTTTCAACTCATTAATTGACAGTATGCTATAAATTTCACAATTGTATTGCTGATAATCTGAACTTATCTATTTTTTTTTCTACAATAATGAAATTCTGGGGAATTCCACCTATATATGCTTTAATTTTCCCCTGCTCTAATATATAAACTATTTTATCTAAAACTTCAAGTACACCAAAACCTGTTGCCTTGCCATATGCCTCTTTCAGAGTCCATATTCTGAAGAATCTCTCATCACTTTCGGCTTCTTCTATCCAATCAGACTCAGCCTTGTCAAAAAAGCGCCGTGCCAGATTCTGTCTACCTTTGCGGCCTCCTTCTATATCAATTCCGACTGGTTTATCGCCTATAACACATACTACATAGTTAAACGAATGAGAGATATTGAAAAAAATTTCACGATGTAACAAAAAATATGGTTTTCCTTGCAAATTATAAGCTATTTCATAATCAAAACACTGATTATTTGCTTCTATCACAGAAAAAATGCCCACATTTTCATAGTAAACACTATCGCCTTCTCCGTTAACTCTGTTTCTCCATTTTCCTACTGCATAATTAAGAAGCAGGCCTGCCGTCACAGTTTGCAGCTTATTTTCACGCATTTTCATCTTATCAGCCTTAACTCTCCTGTATTCCGGAATAAGCGAATACGCCTTTTCATATATCTTTTCATCTGCTAATGCATCTGTAGTTGTCACAAATATCATCATAATCAATCACCCTCTATACGCTTATTGTCTGTGCATCTGCCATATAACGCTTTGAGAATACGAATACTATATCACCCTTAGGCATAAGTGTCTCACCATTTCTTAACACTGCTGCAAGAATCAGTCCCCTTGGAAGGTTAAGCCCGCATAGCCAATCTGGATAATGTCAAATATACGTTTTTCTTATTATTCACCGTATCCCATCCTCCTACTTAAGCATATACCACGGAAGCAGCAATGCTCTTATATATTTTGCAAATGGCACATATGCCGTTATATTAATGAATACCGGACATAATATAAGACACGCTATAAGAAGCACCGGTATTATTGAAATCATTGCATTGGCACTCCTTACAGCTATTGCCACAAACCATGCAAATAAAGTAACTGCTATTACATACACAGCCATATGAAGAATATCTGCTGTGCCATTAAGCTGTCCTGCCACCGCAAGTGTTAGAATTGCTGATACTGCAAAAAGTACACACGATATGAATGCATACAACGGCTTTCCTGCAACACGGTACATACGGGGCAGTGTTATAAATGTTCCTGAATTCTTATCAAGATAATATTCCACGATTCCAAAAAGTCCGCCTATATATACAAGAATTATAAGCAATGCCCTTAACGGAAACTCTCCTGTCTTATCTTCAAGCTGTGTACCATTATCCTGTGCACCGTCTAACACCTTAAAATCAATTCTGAATGTGTCATCTCCAGATATGTATTCCCTGTACCCTTTTCTTATCTCTTCCTCTGCCTTTTCTGCATGCTTTTTAAATATGTCTACAGAATTAACATAATTAACTGCAACCTCCGGCGAGTACGCCTTAAACATAGCAGAAAAGAATATCTCGTCAGTCATTGAACTGACAAAATCTGACCTGCATATGATAAGCTCTATAATGTCTCTGTAGCTGCCACTGTCAAGCTTATCCTTAAGCCCTGTACCAACTACATAGCCGCACTCTGTATATTTATTCATTATATCCTGTTCAAGCTTTTCCTGCGATTCTGCTTCGTAGAATTGAACTGAATAATTGCCATTCACAAGATAATCTCTTGTCATTATGGCAATCTTATCGTCATCTTCAAGCACTATTCCAACCCTTACAGGCCCTGTTTCCTTAAGAGACGCGGTATGCGTAATTATTAACGCTGCAACCGGCATTGCAATAAGCGCCACGACAATCACAGGATTCTTTAACTGCCTTTTAACAAGCAGATACAGCCAGTATAACAATCTTTTCATTATCTGTCTCTCCTTATCTTAACCGCCAATGCCCCTGCTGCCTGAAATATAATTATCCACAAAACATTTGTTATAATGGTACTGATATCCACAGTTCCCTTAATTATCTGACCTGCAAGTGTGAATAAGCCGTTAGTCGGAAGATACATGCCAACAACCCGCACCCCCGGCGCAAGAAATGCTGATGAAACAATACATCCGGATGCATACATGCACGCCATTCCAAGGATACACACCGTAATAACTGAATACACCGTGTCGTCGACTACGGAGAATATACAGTTTATAAATGAAACTGCCGCATACACAAGCACCACAATTCCCAGTATGGAAGCAATGAATTCTCCAACTGTCGAAACTGCCATAACTCCTGATATTGCAGGTATCCCCAGCCTCATTACATTAATTATAATAAAAAGCACTTCAAATATCACTATATACACAATGCCAAATCCGGTAGTTCTTGCAATTCCTGTATCAAATGCTGATATTCCCACACCTTTAAGACTCTTTGCAAGCGTTCTGCTATCACCCTTCATATTACCGGCGCATGTTATTGCGCTAAATAAACGCATCATTACAATTGCTGTACATACATAAAACTGTACTGTACTCAGACCTTCTTTAGCCGATATATCCCTTGTCTTAAAGTATATGCTTCTGTTAAGCGCATATGAAAGATATATGTCATTAAGCTTATTCTCATGTGTTCCACGCAGCCCCTTGTAATTCTTAAGCACACCATTGAACAAATCGTCAAATGTATATATCCCCGCTTCTGCAGTTGCAAGGTCAGAGCCTCCTGCCCTCACCATCTCACGGAATATCATCGAGGTATTATTAACGCCCTCTGACTGACACACAACCTCAACAGGTGTATTCTCGCCCGACATAATATCACTTATCATATTCTCTGGCACAATAATAGCCATAACATAATAATTATTTCTTAAACCATCTATAGCCTTCTGTCTGTCAGTATATTCAAATGTACAGACATTCTTAATTGTGTCTATCTCACTGACATAATTGAATGCCATCTTAATATATCGAAACTCCTTATTATTATCTGCCGAATCAGAGTTTTCTGTATCATCATAATCAGGATACACAACAGCAACCTTCATCCTCATGTCACTGTCCTGTGCCGTTGCAATGCCTATGCATGTACTTATTGCAATAACAAGCACTGCCGTCACTATCGTACCCAGAATTATCTTCGGTATAGATAAAAATGCGGATTTAATCTGCAATTTTAATAATTCCAGTTTCCTTCTCATCTAATCCCCCAATTAAATCTATCTGTGAATAATCTCTAAAAGTTCATTGCCTGTAACCGGATGGTCAAGTTCATTAAGCTTACCATTCTTTAAAAGGTACATTCTGTCAGCAAGCCTTAATTCACCTTCTTCGTGGCTTGTTATAATGACTGTACCTCCGCTTTTCGTGTAAGCAGACAGATAATTCATAATATCCTGTTTACACACAATATCCAGTGAAGCACCCGGCTCATCTAATATAAGTACAGGTGGATTCTTAGCCAGTGCACAGCATATGCTTAAACGCTTCTTCATGCCTCCTGACAGCTTATCAACACGTTTGTCAAGATATCCTGACACTCCTAACACTGCAGGAACACCGCCCTGTAAGTCTGCTTCCATATTTCTTCCGGTATCACAGTACCAGAATTTAAGATTATCCCTTGCCGACAGCTTCTCCATAAGCGGATTCTCCTGCGGCACAAAACCTATATATTTCTGAAACAACTTTGCATCTGCAAATGCATCAATGCCGTCTATCTTAAGACTCCCTCCATCAGCCTTAAGACTTCCTGCAAGTATCTCCAGAAGAGTAGATTTGCCACAGCCGTTGGCACCGACTATGGCAATATACTCTCCGCTGGCAGCATGAAACGAAGCGCCGTTAAGCACTGTCGTTTTCCTGCCATATGATTTTCTAATATTCTCCGCCTCTATAAACATACATATATCTCCACATTAATTCTGGGCTGCTGTATCAAACTGGCTGTAATACAGCTTGTGATAGAATCCGTTCTTAGCCAGTAATTCTTCATGATTACCCTGCTCTATAATATGTCCGTCTTTCATAACAAGAATAACATCCGCAGACTGGATAGTTGAAAGTCTGTGGGCTACGATAAAGCTTGTTCTTCCCTCCATCAGCTTTGCAAATGCGTTCTGTATCTTTATTTCTGTTCTTGTATCAATAGAAGATGTAGCCTCATCAAGAATAAGCATTGGCGGCTTTGCAAGCATAATTCTTGTAATACATAAAAGCTGCTTCTGCCCCTGCGAAAGGCTTCCGCCATCCTCGCCTATAACTGTGTCGAATCCATTAGACATTCTCTTGATGAATCCATATGAATGCGCTGCCTTTGCTGCAGCTATAATCTCTTCCTCTGTAGCATTCGGATTACCCATAACAATATTCTCTCTTATAGTCCCTGACTTTAGCCATGTCTCCTGAAGAACCATACCAAAGCCCTGTCTTAAAGACTTTCTGGTCATCTGTCTTATATCAGTTCCTGATACATCAATGCTTCCGCTGTTAACATCATAGAATCTCATAAGAAGATTAATAACTGTCGTCTTTCCACAACCCGTAGGTCCTACAATCGCTATTCTCTGTCCCTTCTTAACATGAAGATTGAAGTTCTCAATAAGCTTCCTGTCAGATACATAGGAAAAGCATACATCATTAAGATCAACTGTTCCGTCGACCTCTTCAACAACCTTAGCGTCTTTAGCATCAGGAATCTCAGGCTCTTCTTCAATAAGTTCAAATATTCTGGCTGCACAGGCAAGAGCGTTCTGAAGCTCTGTGACAACGCCTGATATTTCGTTAAAAGGTTTAGTATACTGGTTGGCATAACTTAAGAAGCTTGATAACTGACCAACTGTGATACCGCCATTGATAGCTGAAAATGCACCAACAATCGCAACGCTTGCATATACAAGGCTGTTTACAAATCTTGTTGAAGGGTTAGTAATAGATGAGAAGAAGATTGCCTTTAAGGAATACTTCTGAAGTCTTTCATTAATCTCATCAAATTTTCTTACCGCCTCATCTTCATAGCCATAAGCCTTAACTACCTTCTGTCCGCCAATCATTTCATCAATAAGTGCTGTCTGCTCACCTCTTGTCTCAGACTGAAGTTTGAACATGCTGAAGGTCTTTCTGGCAATAAAGCTTGCAACTAAAAATGAAAGTGGCGTGATAACAACAACTGCCAGTGTAATCTTAGCATTAATTGTAATCATGAATATAAGTGTTCCAAGTATAGTCATGACACCTGTAAAGAACTGTGTGAATCCCATAAGCAGACCATCTGCAAACTGGTCAACATCAGCAATTACACGACTCACAATCTCACCATATGAATGTCCGTCAATGTATTTTAGTGGAAGAACCTGAATTTTCTCTATAGCCTCATTTCTTATATCTCTTGTTACTTCATATGTGATTCTGTTGTTACATATGTTCATAAGCCACTGTGAAAGTGCTGTAATTCCAACAAATATACCAATTCTTATAAGTATATTCACAATCTTTGCAAAATCCACATTATCCACACCGATAATGCAGTCAATTCCACGGCCTACAAGAATTGGTACATAAAGTGTAGTTGCAACTGTTACTGCTGCCATAATAAGCGATAATATTATAAAAAAGCTGTGCTTCTTAATTCTTTTAAGGAGTTTTACAAATGTTGATTTATTCTTCTTCATTATGCTACACCCCCTTCTGAATCTGCTTTCTTAAACTGTGATTCATATATCTCTTTATAAACCTCACAATTTGCAAGAAGCTCGTCATGTGTTCCCATTCCTGCAACCTGTCCGTCATCTAATACGATAATGAGATCAGCATACATAAGTGATGCCGCTCTCTGTGAAACTATGAACACAGTAGGAGAATTGTTCATTCCCCTTATAGCTTTTCTAAGTGCTGCATCAGTTGCAAAATCAAGGGCTGATGCACTGTCATCAAGAATAAGCACATCCGGCTTTCTTACGATTGCTCTTGCAATAGTAAGTCTCTGTCTCTGACCACCTGAAAGGTTCTTACCGCCCTGCTCTATAACATAATCCAGACGTCCCTGCTTAGAATCTACAAATTCCTTAGACTGTGAAATCTCAAGTGCTTCATCTATCTGCTCATCAGTAGCACCCTTCTTTCCCATCCACATATTCTCTCTTATAGTCCCTTTAAAAAGTACTGCTTTCTGCATAACGATGCCGACCTTATTTCTTAAAGTCTCAATATTGTAATCTTTAACATTGACGCCATCGACAAGTACTTCACCCTGTGTAGTGTCATACAGTCTTGGTATAAGATTTACAAGGCTTGATTTACCTGAACCGGTGCCGCCGATAACACCGATTGTCTGGCCTTTCATAGCCTTGAAATTAATTCCTTCAACTGAAGGTGCACCTGAACCGCTGTAGGTAAGTGAAACATTTTTAAATTCAACGCTCGGTGTCTCTTCTTTAGCATCAACATTGTTAACATCACCATCTGACATTCCTGATTTTACCTCGAATACAGACTCGATTCTGCCTGCACATGCAAGTGCTTTAGTTATTGTAATGATAAGATTGGCAAGCTTGATAAGCTCAACTAATATCTGTGACATATAATTGTAAAGTGCAACAACCTGTCCCTGTGTAAGCGCACCAGCGTTAACTCTTACTCCGCCAATCCAGATAAGTGCAATTATTGATACATTTACAACAACATAAGTAAGTGGATTCATAAGTCCTGATATCTTACCAACGAATTTCTGCAATCTGTTAAGGCTTTCGTTATCGTTTTTGAAACGCTTAACCTCATCCTGTTCCTTATTGAATGCTCTGATAACTCTCACACCGGTAAGGTTCTCTCTTGTTATTCCAAGAATCTTATCAAGTCCTGACTGTACATTCTTGTACATAGGCCTTGTTGCAAGCATGATACCGAATACGATAAGTGCAAGTACCGGGATTGCCGCAACGAATACAAGTGCTGCCTTCACATCAATAGTGAACGCCATAATCATCGCACCAAATACGATAAATGGTGAACGAAGGAACAGTCGCAGTACCATGTTAATACCATTCTGTACCTGGTTAATATCACTTGTCATTCTTGTTACAAGTGTCGATGTACCAAGTGTATCCATCTCTGTGAATGAGAATGTCTGGATATGTGCAAATAAACTGTGTCTCATTCCGGTTGCTGCTCCAACTGCAGCCTTGGCGCTGAAATACTGTGCTGTTATGGCACATACAAGTCCTATGATTGCAAGAAGTATAAGCATAAGACACATCTGCATAATGTATCCCTTATCCGCATTAACAATACCCCTATCGATAACTGATGATACCACCAGCGGCACAAACAACTCAAATATTGCTTCGAGCATCTTAAAAAGCGGTGCCAGAACGCATTCCTTCTTGTAATCCTTAAGGAATCTCATAATCATTTTCATAAGAAAGCTTCCTCCGTTAATTCAGTGACACTAAAGCATCCATAAGAAACTCATACGAATAGCATCTCTTAGTGCCAAAATATTCTCTATAAACTTCATAATTGTAATATGAATGTTCAAACTGTCTTGAATACAAATGTGCTATATCAACGCGCATTGTAAAATTGGGCGTACATCCGGACGCATGATTAGCTGCTGCCATAATGTCCACTGCAAGTATGCCTATAACTGCATTCTTGGCTTTAAGAAGGACATCATAATCATTGACTGCGTCAAGCATGTATCTATACACATAGTACATTGCAAGCTGCTCATATTCATGTGCAAATGCTTCGCTTCCCGCATGGTAATCTTTCATTACCACTGCAAGCTCAGAATCATCCGCCAGCCCGTCAAGGAACTGTCTTACTCTTGCCACATGAATATTCCAGTCAGGATTGATTACCTCCATTCCTTTAAAGTCATCAAAGAAATGTCTCAATCCCTTTATCAGCCTTTTGCCATGCAGCTTCGCATCCCGGCTTTTCAGCTTGTCAAGCAGCTTCTCTCTGTAATCAGGTCCACAGAACCGCTTTGCGACACCAGCTATAAGCTCGTCCCTTTCAGCATCAAGATGCTTCTGGATACGCTTTGCATAATCAAGATAGAGCATCAACCTCTCAAATATACTTATATCCCTGTCTGATATTATTCCAAAAGCCACTATTCTTGCCTGCCGAAGCTGCATATATGTATATGCATCTATATCATTAGGCTCAGGCGAAAGACTGTTATCCTCAACCGTATCAAATGTAAGTTCATCTATGTAAGAAAACATCAGCTCACCAGCCGTCTTACACGAGGGTGCTATGCCAATCTCTCTTATATTGCCATAATCATTAATAAATCTTGGAAACTCTGCACATGTTTCACACAGCTTATCCTCTCCAAGTTCTATATATAAATCGCACAGATTATCATCATTAAGGAAAGGACATCGTCCTCCTTCTTTCAGTGTAAATGTACATTCTCCGTCCTGTGATGGTACCATTACACTCTTCAGGCGCTTTCCAAAAGCACCTTTAACTGTTTTATAATATTTGTAAGAATTCTTATCAACATCAACATCCCACCCGGCACAGCATGTATCTGTACAGGCTCCTGCAATGCATCGGAAATCCTTATAATAATGTGGTGTCATTACTTTCATTCTATTATCTCCCGCATATAAACCGGCATATTAAGCGCATCTGTTAACTGCGCAAAAATTGTCTGCCACACCTTATTAGTGCAGCAGACACATTTACATGTACATATTATTATAATTACTGTTCTTTTTCTTGTCCACAATATACTTATACACTGTGACACACGCAAGAATAATCATAAGTCCCTCTGCTGCCATGTATGTATAGAACAGATATGGCTGTCTTAACGCTGACACAAGAAGTGGTGAACTCATTGCAAAATCATACATTCCAGCATCACCTATATACTTAGACATAACAACCGTACTCATGATTGTTATATTAGGAAAAGACATATTGCCAAGCACAAGTGCCACGATCAGCACAGCATTGCGTATTAAGAAAAATGTCCTGCTCACCTTAGCCTTACTAAGACAGCTCATAACAATGCCTCCGATTATACATACAAGAAATAAAAGAAACATCATATACATCTCAGAAGCTGCAATTGCAGATACTTCCGTTGTCGCAGTCTCATATCCTGTAAGCAGTGCAAAGAACCCCAATATAGAGCGGCCTCCCATAATACATGCCGCCACAACAAATAATAATAGTAAAAAATTCCTTCTGTTTAGCTTCCTGTTATCCATAATTCCTCCATTTGTATTATTATCGCAATTATGGAGGAAGATTTCAATAAATATTTGCGCAAACTTCATATTTTATTGTCACCCACCGCCACTCACCCATCAGGCACGCACTGGTCCACTGGGGTCTGGAACACGTTATGAATTGCTAATTTAGCAAGTGGTGCTTTTGGCTTTTTCTATTGTTTGTGTTCATTCGACATCTGTACACTTCCGTCATTGTGTCCGCCTGTGACCTACGCCCGATATATTGCGAACTGTGTGGGAGTTAATGCCGCTATATACATAAGGGCGGTGTGCTAAAGCACGTTCAAGCGGAGCGCGTTTGATTTAGCACACCGTAATAAACTTTGTAGATAGCGGCATTTACTCCCACTAAGTGCAGCAATCCTTGAGGGCATATGCCACAGGCGGACACAATACCAGAAATGTTCATCTGCGAATGGACACAAACATTAAGCCAAAAGCACCACCTGATAAATTAACGCAATTCTAACGAATCGTTCCAACCCCAGTGGACCAGTGCGTGCCTGATGGGTGAGTGGCGGCGGGTGGCTTAATAATATAAAGTTTGTGTCTATATGAACTTGCTGCGCCACTTAATTGCCTCATCCCTATACGCAATTGCTGTCTCCATAAGTTCATTATACTGTGCCTTAGCACTTTCTATTGTTGCCTCAAGCTGCGCAATTACCTGCTTAGACTGCGCCTGTTGCTGCATATATGTATTAAGCTGTATCTCATATTCATGAATTTTTTCTTCATTTTGTTTCAGGCTGCCTGTGTCCTGACACGGTACGAATTTTCCATCTGCCGTAATCTCATAGAAACTGTCTACATATAAAAATGCTCTTCCCTGCATTCCAAACACTTCATACATATCAACATTTTCACAATCCACAGGAATGTTAAGACTGTCACCTTCTTCCAGTGGGCAGACAGCCCTCAGCGACAGTCTGTCCGTAAGCGGATTTGTCACCATATAAAACAGCAATAACCTGTCTTTATTTACTACAAGCTGTGGACAGTGCATATCTGGGTTCTCACTGCTTTTCACACGAAAAAGTGCTTCGTTGTTCATCACATTTTTAACAAGAATATCTCCGTTCTGGTTCTGATATGCATAATATATTGTGTCTCCCAGCACCACATCTGAAAGTCCGTCCAGAAAGTCTGACGCAAGCATTATCGGGCGCTCTATACCGTCTATGTACGCCGTTCTCAAAAATATATATCGTGATATGCTATAGATTATAAGCCGTCTGTCGCTGCCTGCTGTGTATACATTTGCCATAAAAGGACACTCCCGTTTTTACATTATTATATGGTCACGCGAATGTAGATAGAACATATAATGTAGTAAAGAAACGAAGAAGGAAAAGATAATGGCTAAATGTAAATGCAGCAAATGTGGTTCTACCCGCATTGTAAGCAATATTGTGCAGAACATGCCTAATGGCTGCTTTGATGTATGCACGAACCCGATATGCGGTTCACCCGATGAACTCAGTATTCTTGCCCCTCTTATCTATGACGAGATAGGTATTAATCTGTGTACCACATTCGCTGTCGGCACAGATATTTCAACGACTTATCCAACAGCTACCAACGCATCAGTCAGTGTTATAGATATAACCTACACTTATGGTGATGAAAATGTTGAAATCACCCAGATAGCCGGAAGGCCTAACTGCTACTCTGTGAAACTTACCAACCTTACTGTAACATTTGCAGTAACACTTTATGATGAGTCATGCAGGGCATTAGCAACTCTTACCCCAACGGCAGTCTACCTTCCTAACTCAACTACTGCTGCAACTTATGATGAAGACACCAATCCGACATCTGTGACCCTTGAAATATTCGCTCCTTACGGAGTTTCCTACAACTCAAATAACGCAACTCCACCTGTTTATACGCCTGCACTTAACAGTATAGGTTTCTTATCATCTGACAATGTTGTAACCCAGGGACTCAACCTCTATGCAATACCTAAGCTTTTAGGTCTTGATACTACAGATGATGAGGTTACTGTAGGTCTTACTCTCATCTTACAGAGCCTTTACTTCTGTGGATACCGCGTAACAAGTGCCGGCAGAATCTCAACACCTAAGGGCAGCATTGTTACCGGTGAAGAATCTGACTGCATCAAGTTCGTTTGCGGCAACCTCTTAGACAGAGCCATCAAACCTCTCGATTTAAGCCCACCTTCATGCGAAGGTAACTTAAAAAAAGACTGCAAGAAGCCTTGCATGAATGACTGCACCGACACTCTCAACACTAACAGCACAGCCTGCCAGAACACTTGTAGCAATGGCAATAACAGCCAGACTTCCTCTGGTGCATGCGCCGGACCTTGCAATGGCATATGCAGCAAGACTAACTGATAACCTCAACCTGTGGGAACAGACGCCTGCCTGGCGGCTGTTCCCATGTACATATTTTCTTCCATCGCAAATATTTTAATTGCTAATTTCCCCACTATGTGTGTATAATTAATGAAATATATTATATTGAACTGTTTTATACACAGCTCGCATAGAAAGGAGTTACTAATGAATTTTAAAAAGTACAGGTCGAGATTCCTTTTGGTTTTTGCGGCCCTCACTCTCTTGTTCTCTTCTGTTCTTCTTACTTCATGTCAGGGCAAGAAGATTAAGAACACAGTATTTTCTGTAGATGACCTTGCAGGCAAGACTATTGGTGTTCAGTTAGGAACAACTGGTGATACTCTCGTAAGTGATTACGAAACTGACGGTTCAGGCACAACCGTATCAAGATACAACAAAGGTTCTGATGCTATACAGGCTTTAAAGCAGGGTAAAGCTGATGCTGTTGTTATTGATGAACAGCCTGCCTTAGCATTTGTTAAAACTAATCCAGACCTTACAATTCTCGAAGAAGAATTTGCAAATGAGGATTATGCCATCTGTGTTGCTAAGGGCAATTCCCTTACTGCAAAGCTCAATGAAGCTATTGAAGTACTTATGGCAGATGGAACTATCCAGAAGCTTATTGATGATTATGTTGGCGATAATGCTACATTTTCAGGTTACAAGTCTCCAGAAGGTGTAAACCGGACTAACGGAACTCTTATTATGGCTACAAATGCTTACTTTAAGCCATACGAGTACTATGAAGGCGGCTCTATTATCGGTATTGACGCTGATATTGCACAGGCTATTGCTGATTACCTCGGCATGAATTTAAAGATTGAGGATATGGAATTCGATTCAATTATTACTGCTGTATCTTCTGGTAAAGCCGATTTTGGTATGGCTGGTATAACAGTTACAGATGAGCGTAAGAAAAATATCGATTTCACAACTACTTATACAACTTCTAAGCAGGTTATTATTGTACGTGACGACAATGCGTCTGCATCAGGCATGAGCTTTGCCGAGAAGTTTAAGACAGACTTCATCAAAGAAGCAAGATACACTTATCTTCTTAAGGGTCTGTTAAACACAGTAATTATTGCATTCTTTGCAGCACTTATGGGTGTTGTTATTGGTTTCCTTATTGCAGTTGTCCGTTCTAACCATGATAAAACAGGACACATGAAGATTCTTAACTTTATTTGTAACATTTATCTTACTGTAATCAGAGGAACACCAACTATGGTACAGCTGCTTATTATCTACTATGTAATATTCAGTTCTGTGCATATTGACAAGCTTATTGTTGCGATACTTGCATTTGGTATCAACTCAGGTGCTTATGTTGCCGAAATATTCCGTTCAGGTATTATGTCTATTGATAACGGACAGTTTGAAGCAGCACGAAGTCTTGGTCTTTCTTATAAAACAACTATGATAAGTGTTATTCTTCCACAGGCATTCAAGAATGTTCTCCCAGCACTTGCTAATGAGTTCATTGTTCTGTTAAAGGAAACATCTATCAGCGGTTACATCGGTCTTAACGACCTTACAAGAGGTGGCGATATTATTCGAAGCATAACTTATGATCCAATGCTTCCACTTATCGGGGTTGCCATCATCTACCTTGTAATGGTTATGGGACTTTCACAGCTTGTTAAGAAACTTGAGAGGAGGTTAAGAAGCAATGAGCGATAATACTAACGAAATCATACTTGAAGTTAAAAATCTGAAGAAATCTTTTGGCGACCATGTTGTATTAGAATCAATCAATACAACAGTCCGCAAAGGAGAGGTTATTGCAATTATCGGACCATCCGGCTGCGGTAAATCAACATTTTTACGTTCACTTAACCTTCTTGAAACTCCTACAGAAGGTCATGTATTATTCCATGAACAGGATCTTACAGATAAAAGCGTAAATGTGGATGAATTAAGAGAGAAAATAGGAATGGTATTCCAGCATTTTAACCTTTTCCCTAATATGACTATAAGAAGAAATATAACACTTGCTCCTACTAAGCTGGGACTTATGAGCAAGGAGGACGCTGATAAGAAGGCTGATGAGCTTCTTGCAAGAGTGGGACTTTCTGACAAAGCCGATGCTTATCCTAACCAGTTAAGTGGTGGTCAGAAGCAGAGAGTTGCTATCGCAAGGGCACTCGCAATGAATCCTGAGATAATGCTTTTCGACGAGCCGACATCAGCACTTGATCCTGAAATGGTTGGTGAGGTTCTCGCAATCATGAAGGAACTTGCCGCATCAGGAATGACAATGATTGTCGTAACTCATGAGATGGGATTTGCAAAAGAAGTTGCCAACAGATGCATGTTCTTCTACGATGGTGTCATCAATGAAGAGGGGGCTCCTGAAGAATTCTTTGGCAATCCTCAGAGTGAGAGATTGAAGGATTTCTTGTCGAAGGTGCTTTAATTAGTACAAAGGTGGGCATTGAGATAGGGAGATGTTATACAAGCCTCATGGATGCCTGCACCTAGTGTAAGTAAATGCCGTCATATACAATGTCTTTTAGCTGTGTAAAAATCAAACGCGCTTCGCTTGAACGAGATTTTTACACAGCACTTTTTGTATATAACGGCATTAACTTACACACGGTTCGGCATAAATCGGTCTTGCATAACATCTCCCAATCTCAAAGCCACCACCCCGCTACTAGGCAGCCAAAATAATTACAGACATGCCGTACAGTATACATTACATCTCTATTGGTATTCCCATATGTTCATTCCATATTTCTTCTGCATTATCTGCAATAGATCCCTGCACTATATGCAAAAAGTTATGAAAAATTTTGTTCAAGTCCATCAAAACAAACATATCCACACCCAGAATGCAATGCCGCAGGCGAGCATTCGTCCGGAGGCTGACTACTTGAAGAAGAAAAAGTCAGCCGTACAGTGTACTGTGGGATAGGTGTGTGGTATCCTTAGGTGTATGCCCGAATATTCTTATGTCGTGTGAAAGTTAATGCCGCAATCTGCTAAAGGTTGGGACTTGTAATCTCGTTCAAGCGAAGCGCGTTTGATTACAAGTTCCATTATAAACTTAGCAGATTGCGGCATTTAGTTTCACTAGACATAAGAATCCTAAGGGCAGATGCCTAAGGACACCACACACCCTTCCACAGTTACTGTACGGCGTCCGGACTATCAAGCCTCCTTCGAGTAGTCAACCTTCAGAAGACACAGTCCCTTTGCCGGCGCAGTTGCACCTGCAAGGCTTCTGTTTCTCTCCTCTAAAAGTTCATACATACTTTCTGGTGTTCTCTTTCCCTGTCCAACTTCAAGAAGTGTACCACTTAATATTCTTACCATATACTGTAGGAATCCGCTTCCATGATATGTAAGATTAAGGAATGAACCCTTTAAAGAAACATCAATTGAATAAATCTCACGTACTGTCGATTTCTTCATCTTGGGATTGCCACAAAATGATGCAAAATCATGTTCTCCAGTAAGTATGTCTGCTGCCCTCTTCATGGCTTCAACATCCAGCTTACCCTCAATTATATTGACATATTTTCTGTTAAATACAGGCTTTTTATCCCCAACATAACATGTATAGCAGTAAGTTTTCCCCTGCGCATTGTAACGGCTGTGAAATCTGTCAGATGCAACACGGACCTCCTGCACACAGATATCTTCTGGAAGATATCTGTTCATATAATCGCATATCTCATCTTCCTTCATCTTAGTTTCCATATGCGCATTGGCTACCATTCCCTTTGCATGCACTCCGGCATCTGTTCTTCCTGCACCTATAACCTCAACCTCAGTTCCTGTCATGGCAGAAAGCACTGATTCTAACTTGCCCTGAATTGTCATATCAGTAGTCGGCTGATGTTCCCAGCCATAATACCTTGTACCATCATAAGTAATTATCATCTTATAATTCTTCATTCATATCTCCCATTCATTCTTCTGTCCATAAACACTTTAATCTCATCTTGCCAGATTCTGCTTCATTCCATCAAGAAAATCGTATATTTCATCCATAAACACCTTGCCATAGCGCTCATATTTATTCTCACCAACACCGCTTACTGACAGCATTTCTTCCTCATTAAACGGAACTTTAAGACACATATCTATAAGCGTCCTGTCTGAAAATATTACATATGGCGGAACGCCTACTGAAACAGCTATCTGTTTTCTTAACTCACGCAGTCTGTTAAACAACATAACGCCTCTGTCATTAAGTGCATCCTCCGGCTTCTTTGACTTGGGCGTTGCATATGCTGATTTTGCAGCAGCGGCAGAACGCTTCATTCTATCTGCCACCATTGCAGCATTCCTTGATACAGGTGCGCTGAAACGGTTTCCCGGATACATATAAGCCTCGTCTGCTTCCTGTTCTGCCTCATCAATAACACAGTTAGAACAGTTATGGCAGTTGTATCGTCCCCCCTTTGGATTGTCTGGCCTTTCTCCAAAATATTTAAGTATATACTCTCTTAAGCAGCCTGTTGTCTTGCAGTAATCTACCATTGCATTAAGCCTTCTTTTATCAAGAATCATAAGCCGTGCCTGTTCTTCTGCATCCATATCAGGATTAGGCTCTCTGTGTTCTATGAAAACTTATTTATCATAATATCCTGTGGAGAATACAACAGTACGCATTCTGAATCCTCCCCATCTCTTCCGGCACGTCCAGCTCCTGATAATAATTCTCTATGCACTGCGGCATATTATAATGAATTACAAATCTTACATTTGACTTGTCAATTCCCATTCCAAATGCATTAGTTGCAACAACAACCGGCTTGATATCATATATAAATGAATCCTGATTTTCTTTTCTTTCTTCTGCTGAAAGGCCCGCATGATACTTAGTCACAGAAAGTCCGTTGGCATTAAGCATGTCATAGACTTTTTCAACATTTTTTCTTGTAGCACAGTATATAATCCCACTATCCTGTCTGTGGCTTACAAGGTAATCAAGTATATATGAATCCTTGTCCTTAATATGCTTGACCTTGAATGTCAGATTGCTTCTGTCAAAACCTGTAGTGAGTATTACCGGTCTTTCGAGGGAAAGAATCTGCAATATATCATCTCTTACTTTGCTTGTCGCTGTAGCTGTAAACGCGCTTATTATAGGACGCCTTGCCAGCTTCTTAACAAATGACAATATATTCAGGTAACTTGGTCTGAAATCCTGTCCCCACTGTGATATACAGTGGGCTTCATCTACGGTAATCATAGATATCTCTACATGTGTGGCAAAATCAATAAAGCCCCATGTTTCCAGCCTTTCAGGTGCAACATATATAATTTTATACCGTCCCTGCTTTGCAAATGCGAGTGCCTTAGTTATCTGATTATCTGTCAGTGAACTATTAATATAAGCCGCATGTACACCAGCCTGATTAAGTGCTCCAACCTGATCCTTCATAAGCGATATAAGTGGCGACACAACAAGAGTAATGCCGGACATTAACAATGCCGGCACCTGATAACATAATGATTTTCCCGCACCTGTAGGCATAATTCCTAACACATCCTGCCCTGCAAGAATAGCATCAACTAACTTTTCCTGACCCGGACGAAATGAATTATACCCAAAATAATGCTTTAAAATTCCATATTTATCCATATATCACTCTCTTTTCAATCTTCTCTTACTTTCGTACATTCTCTTATCAGCTCTGCTTCTTGTATCTTCAAAGTTCTTATCTGTCTTTATATCATATTCAGCATAACCACATGCAATCTGCACATTAAGGTCTTTGATTTCAAGTGCTTCTTCAGCATACTTTTCAAGTTCCCTTAGCTGCTTCACATGTCTTCCAATATCAAAGCTTTTTTGCTTCTGATTAATTACAGTACAGAATTCATCCCCACCTATACGATAACATTTACCATGTCTGCCAAATATCTCTTTAATAATTCTGGCTGATGCCTGTATATAGGCATCTCCTGCTGCATGCCCCAGATTATCATTACACCACTTAAGGTTATTAAGGTCAAATGTCACTATAGAATACCCTTCATAATCAGAAGTTTCCTGTTCCCACTCTTCAAATGCAAAGCGATTATAAACCCCTGTCATAGTATCAGTTACAGCCATCTCTTTGTAGAAATCCACCTTCTGACCTTCTTTAATCTTCTCATATGCTTCTGATATGCTCTCATAACCAAGCACAATAATAAATATAAGAATACCCAGTTTTCCTATAAGATCTGTCTGCTGCATTCCCTTATAATATGCAATAAGATCAACAATCATAGAAATTCCAAGTGCAGCCGCACCTATAATATTAGACTTTACTTTCCTGTCAAAGCCTTTAACCCATACTCTTTTAATAAGAACTGTCCAGAAATATACAAGTGACATAGCAAGCATCATATGTATAATGTACACGCTATTCTTAAATTCCCACACACCTGTCATATGACATACAAGCAGTATTACAGCTGTTGCAGCATATATGGCGCACAAGATATTATTCACAGCACTTTTCCCTATCTGGAAAAAATTCTTCTCTGCCTGCATAAAAGGAATAGGCATCATCATAAGCAGTATATACCCTATCAGTGAACCTATCTTCCTGTTCTCCACAAGAATTGTTGCAATATCAGTTTCATTAAGAGCCCATGCACCTATAATCATTGCAAATATACCGAAATAAAACAGTGCTTGTGTCTGTGCAATTTTCTTTCTACAGAAAATCCATAATATAACCATGGCAAATCCAACTATTATTATAAACGAACTAAGTACTGCTGATGGCAGCGATTTCGCAATAAGCTCTTTTACAAGTTTTGTCTCGTCGCCATATCCAAATGTTGTTTCTCTTATCTTATGACCATCATATACATTAGTAAGCCTTACAATTATATCTGTTGTATATGGAGGAATGTTCACAATCGTATAATTAGTTCCAGTGGTTGTTCCATATATAGACCTATGTGCTTTTATATAATATATAAGTCTTCCACCTGCATATACTTCTACTTCCTGATGCCTGCTTACAAATGCCAGTGCATTATTATTTCCTGCACTTGCTTTAATCTTCACATAATATTCAATTGTGTCATCTCCAATATATCTTGTATCCTCTGGTTTAACTACAGCACCCGTTCTTTTATCTTCCGGTGTCACCTTATCTACAGTGCTGAATATAAATCCTGAAGCCATAAAAAGCAGAAATCCTAATAAAAATATACCGTAAAAAAACCTGTTAATTAATTTAATTCTTTTCATAAAAAAAGCCTTTCAGCCGTACTATAGTGTTGTCCGTAATGAATCTAACCCTATAATACAGTAGAATGGCTTTCTTTTCAAATTATTTTTTGTTGTTCTGTATTTTGTACACTATTCGCAAAGTTATAAAACTGCATAACACTACAAGTTTATATTATATACTCTTTGCAAGCTCAGCAGGGTTCTCTGAAAACTTCAGAGCTACATCCCTTGAAATAACCCTTGTCTTAACAAGATTAGCAAGTGAATAATTCATTGTATGCATACCTGACTGCATATTCGACTGAAGAACTGTCTGAATCTGATTGGTTTTCTTTTCTTTGATAAGATTAGCTACTGCTGTATTGTTAATCATTATCTCTGTAGCTGCAATTCTTCCCTCATGCTCTGCACAAGGTACGAGTGTCTGTGTTACAACTGCTGCTAATACAGATGCCAGCTGTAATGTAAGTGCTGACTGTGCCTCTACCGGACATGCACTGATTATACGTTCAACTGTCTGTGCTGCACTTCTTGTATGAAGAGTTGATAATACAAGATGTCCTGTTTCTGCCGCTGTAATTGCCGCATTGATAGTTTCATAGTCTCTCATCTCTCCTACGAGAATAACATCAGGATCTTCACGAAGTGCTGAACGAAGTGCTGTCGCAAAATCAGGTACATCTCTTCCTACCTGTCTCTGATGTATCATAGATTTCTTAAATCCATATACATACTCTATAGGATCTTCTACTGTTATAATATGTCTTGCCATATTGTTGTTAATATAATCAATCATAGCTGCAAGTGTTGTAGACTTACCACTTCCTGTAGGACCTGTTACAAGAATAAGTCCGGATCTTTTCTCAACAAGCTTAGAAAAAAGTTTTCCCGAATGTCCCAATTCTTCAAACGACGGTATAACAGAATCAAGAAGACGGATACTTGCTGCAAGATTTCTTCTCTGATGATATATATTAATTCTTAATCGTCCACCAGACTCATCAGTAGATGCTACATCAATATCTTTTCCAGCCTGAACAGTCTGTATATCTTCATCGCCAAGAATTGAGAATATCATCTCTTCTGTTTCTTCTATCGAAGGTGTTATATCAAGAAGCTGAAGTTCACCATATTTTCTTACCGCAACCGCTTCCCCTGCAGTAATATGCAGATCTGAACACCTGTTATCTCTTGCGTATTTAATTAATTCTTTTAATTCCATGTTCCCCTCCCATACAATTTGTCCATTAGTATGAACAACAATAAAATACTACCATAATAAAAATGCATATTCAATCACACTTTTATCCCATTTTTCTTACATATATCATTAAGGCAGCATCTTTCACAGTGTGGCGTAGTACGCGCCGTACATACCTCTCTTCCGTGGTCTACAAACCGGTGGCATAATCCGCTTCCTTCTTCTGGTGGAACTATCTTCCACAATGCCATCTCAACCTTCTTAGGCTCTTTCTCGTCTTTTACAAGACCTATTCTGTTACAAAGCCTTATACAGTGTGTATCTGTAACAATTGCCGGCTTTCCGAACACATCACCCATAATAAGATTGGCACTCTTCCTTCCAACTCCAGGAAGCTTTAATAATTCTTCCATACTGTCAGGAACTTTATCATTATACTGTTCATGAAGCATGCGCATACATGCACATATATCCCTTGCCTTGCTTTTTCCAAGTCCGCATGGTCTTATAATCTTTTCAATCTCTTCTGGAGATGCTGCAGCAATTGAGGCTATATCAGGATATTCCTCATACAGCCCCTTAACCACAACATTTACTCTTGCATCAGTACATTGTGCAGCAAGTCTTACGCTTACAAGCAGTTTCCAGGCATCATCGTAATCAAGACTGCACTCCGAATCCGGATATTCTGCCTTTAATCTTCTGATAACCTCTAAAGCAAGTTCTTTCTTAGTCATAGCTTACGCATCTTTCTTCTTATAATTAGCAATTCCGAATATTGCAAGAAGCAATACACACGCAAATAACATCCAGCCAACAAGATAACCTGTTCCCATTGGTTTAAATGTGTCATAGTAACCCTTAAGGTATACAACTACTATAATAGCCGGAAGTATGTAACTCATATAGAATCTTAACCAGTCAGGAAGCTTAGGTCCTTTTCCTTCATTAGCTTCTTTTCTGAAGCCTTCCCATCCCCAGCCGTTCTTCTTGGTACAGAATAATACAAATATCATACTTCCGAGAGGAAGCAGATTATATGAAACAAGGAAATCCTCAAGATCCATAATTGAACTTCCCGGACCAATAGGCTGGAAAGCTGCAAGCTTGTTAAAGCCTAATACTGCAGGAAGTGAAAGCAGTATCATGAATATAACATTACCTGCAACAACCTTTTTCCTGGAAAATCCCTTAAGATCAATATAAAAAGCAATAATGTTCTCAAATACAGCAATTACAGTTGATAATGCTGCAAATGACATGAATACAAAGAATGCTGTTCCCCATATTCTTCCTCCTGCCATATGATTAAATATGTTAGGCAGTGTTATAAATAAAAGTGATGGACCGGCACCCGGAGCAACACCATATGCAAAGCATGCAGGAATAATTATGAATCCTGCCATAAGAGCAACAAATGTATCAAGCAGAATGATGTTAACAGCCTCTCCACTTATTGTTCTGTCTTTCTTTAAGTAGCTTCCGAATATCTCCATTGCACCAATACCTACACTAAGTGTAAAGAATGCATGTGTCATGGCATCAAATATAACCGGCCCTAAACCTCTTGATTTAATAGCATCAAGATTAGGCACCATATAGAATTTAACACCTTCTGATGCATTAGGAAGCACAAGTGAATGAACTGCCAGTACCACAATAAGAATAAGGAGAAGTAACATCATAACCTTAGTAATCTTCTCAACGCCCTTCTGTAACCCTAATACACATACACCAAACGAAAGTAAAACTGAAACAATCATCCAGATTGTCATTGTACCCGGCTGTGAAAGCATAGTTCCAAATGCACCTGAAACCTCATCTGGCTCTAAACCTGCTAACGAACCACTTGCCTCACGCCATGCATAATAAAGCATCCATCCTGCAACCATAGTATAGAAAGCCATTAATATGTAGCTTCCTACTACCGATACCCATTTGAAATGATGCCATTTACTTCCCTTAGTCTCCAGTTCTTCAAATGCCCTTGCAGCACCTTTACCGCTTCCTCGTCCTACTGTGAACTCCGCACACATAATAGGAAATCCAAGAATTGCAAGAAATACAAGATAGATAAGCACGAATGCCGCACCACCATTTTCCCCGCATATGTATGGAAATTTCCACACATTACCAAGTCCCACCGCACAACCGGCAGACACTAAGATAAAGCCGAGTCGCGAGCCGAATTTTTCTCTCTCTTTCAAAATAAAACCTCCATCGTTAATATATTTACATTAATTAAGATTGTATCATATATTACTATATTTTCACAGCCAATTATTTCATACTCTGACTGACTTCTGATGTAATAGTCTGACCGCCCTGTTCATTCCATTCTTTTACAAATGTATCAAAGTAAGATATATCTTCTTCTCCGCTTATAATCTTTAAATATGCCTCTTTTTCTTTAGCCTTAAGTCTCCACCAATGGCTCTTCATTGTGTCTGTGGTCTTAAAATAAAGTGAGTCAACTACCTTTATATTATCCTGTGCAATAAGACTGCATGCCTTAATTCTTGACATATACGCTGCCCATTGCGTACTTGTTTTGTTAGCATTCTTAATATACTCACTGCATGCATCATAAAATGAACGCTCAAGAAGTTCCAGACTGTCAGGATTCTTTCTTCCCGAAATTGTGGCATCTATATTCCTGTAACATATTGAAAGTGCATTATTATAATCAACATTTATTGATAAAGGTCTTGCCGTAGGTTCAACATTAAGCTGATAGTAATTCTTGAATTCTTCTGAGTCTGTACAGTCAAATCTTACTTTATCAAACATAACGCTTATCATCTTTGCTGCAATCTCAGGATGTTCATAGCCCTTTCTTACAACAACATATTTGTAACACGGGTTCTGGCTGTGATAACTCGTTGTTCCATCCGAATCCGTTGCTATTAAATATGGCTGCCAGTCCGCATCCGGATTTCTGCTTACTGCATTAGCAAGCGGATTATTCGGCGCCCACCATGGTCCGAAAAACGAGCCACACAGACCATTCTCTATAAGCTCACATATGTTGGTTGATGTTCTCAGAAGAAAATCATTATCTATAACACCCTGATTATACAGGCTGCTTATATACGAAAGTGCTTCTTTTGCCTCATCTGTAACCGAACCATATACAATCTCACCATCATCATTCATTATCCACTGCTTTGGATACGCCCCAAAGCAGGCAAATATTATATCCAGCAGAAATTCACTGCTGTAACCACATTCACCTGTCACATCTGTATCCACTGCAAGCCCCACTGTATTAGGTTTTCCTGATGTATCCACTCCATTATTTCCAGGGTCTTCTGATATAAAATGTTTCACTATATTAACAACATCATCAATAGTGTGTGGCTCTGACAATCCAAGCTTATCCATCCAGTCTTTTCTTAACCACACCAGATTAGGTCCGTCTGTTATATTAGTCTCAGGCAGTGCCATTATCTTTCCATCGTATGTAACCATATCCTTAAGTGAATCCCCATAGCTTTCATACATTTTTCTGATTCTGTCACTTATACAGTTATTGTAGCTTTCTGTAAGGTCCTCTATAAGTCCTGCTTCCACTAACTGTTCAACCTCATCCTGACTTGATACAACCATGATATCCGGCAGGCTTCCCATTGAGATTGCCATAGAAACGTTAGTGTCATACTGGCTGTCGTTTGCTTCAAATGCATCAACATTCTGCACATTAATCACAGACTTAATATAGCGTGTGTACGCATTATCTGTATATGTGTCATTCTCCGGCATATTGGAATTATTAACACTTGTCATCTTTCCAAGTGTATATTCTATAGTCTCGGGGTAAGCCCCGAATGGCGTTGTTCTCGCTTCTTCCATTCTAGCATTGTATTCTTCATTATCATTAGACGCAAAACCAGCCGGGCTTTTACACCCGGCTAATATAAGCATTATTCCTGTGACACCAAATGCCACACATTTTTTTAATGTTTGCTTTAATCTATTCATATATCTAACCCTTCACTGCACCTGTCATGCTTTCATTATAACATCTTTGCATTATCATAAACAAGGCTGCAATTGGAATTGATATAAGAACTGCTCCTGCTGCAAATCTTGTGTACCATACATCAACATACTCCTTTTCAAGCATCTGCCACAAGCCGATTGCTACGGTATAATACTTCGCATTTGCCCTGCAGATTACTCTTGCAAATATGAAATCTACCCAAGGTGCTATGAATGATGTAAGTATTGTATACACTATAATTGGTTTACTAAGAGGTATTGTTATCTTGGTAAATACCTGCCACTTCGTTGCTCCATCTATCATAGCAGCCTCATCTATTGTCTTAGGGATAGTATCAAAGAATCCCTTTGCAATGTAAAACTGTATTCCTGATGATGCTGAATATACAAGCACAAGTGCAACTCTTATCATTGCTCCTTCTGAAAGTCCTACTGCTTTAAGTATATAATATACAGCAACCATCGCCATAAATGCAGGGAAAAGTCCAAGTATCATTGCAATATTCATCATTACTTTTCTCATCTTAAACTTAAGCCGTGACATACAATAAGCCACTGACAGAACAAAAAATGTAGATATAATACACGAGAATACTGCTACTATCAGTGTATTGGTAAACATTCGTGGGAAATTAAGTATTCCTGTATCTGTAAAAAGCTTTAAGTAATTATCAAATGAATACTGCTTTGGGAAGAAGGAGCTTGTATAAGCACCCTTCTGTGCCCTGAAGCTTGTGAGGATTATCCAGAAAAGAGGACTTACCCACACTATCGCTAATATTGTAAGCACTGTATGTGCCAGTATATTTTTAATAGTCTTTTTCTTTTTCACTGGAATCCCTCCTCATCTTTATACGCTTTCGTTCTTCTGTATACAAGTAGTGAACCAATCGCTAAGAATATGAATGTCATAATACCGATAACAGCACCAAGATTATAATACTGATAATCTATTGTCATCTTGTACAGCCATGTTACCAGAAGGTCTGTCTTTCCTGCTGTTGCACCTGCCATAACAGGATCTCCCTTAGTCAGCAGATAAACAATGTTAAAGTTGTTAATATTAGCAGTAAATGTAGTGATAAGATATGGTGCCGTTACAAATAACATATATGGCATTGTTATCTTAATGAACTTGACAAATCCATTAGCTCCATCCACATCTGCTGCCTCATACAGTTCCATAGGTATATTCTGTAATATACCTGTAACCTGCAGAATAGTATATGGAATACCTATCCACAGATTTACCACGATTACTGTGATTCTTGCCCAAGTCGCATTTGTAAAGAATGGCAGTGATTTTGTTATCCAGCCTGCATTCTTTAAAACAACATTTATAATTCCATCCTGTGCCAGCATGCTTCTGACAATAAGAAGTGAAACAAACTGTGGAATTGCAATTGAAAGTATAAATATAAATCTCCAGAAAGCCTTTAATTTCGTACCTTTTCTGTTAATAAGCAGTGCAACAAGTATTCCGAATATGTAATTGAGAAATGTTGCAAATACTGCCCATACTATAGTCCAGCCAAATACTGACCAGAATGACTGTCCTATCATGCTTCCTGAATCGAATATCTGCTTGAAATTCTCAAGTCCTACCCAGTCGAAAAGCACCAGATGATTGTTAACCTTACTATAATTAGTAAATGCCATGCTTATCATAAAAATAAGTGGAAGTATTGTAAATATAAGCACACCTGATACCGGAAGTGTAAGCAACAGCTTATGAAGGTTCTCATTAAACAACGACTTCACGTCTTCTGCAAATGTATTTATATGCTTTCCTTTTTCCTTTAACAGTTCCAGCTTATATGAACTTTTCACAGCACCCGCTGCAACTATTATGTAAGCTATAATCATGAATATTGTTGCTATTCCATATAGAAGTATAAGAAGTGAATTATCACCTGCAACATACTCATATATTCCAAGCTTCTCATTCCAGACCTCCTGCTGCGGTCTGCTTCCAAGACCTGGAAGCATCGCAAGGCAGTTAATTCCCTTCATAATCATAAAGCATACAAAGGCTGCTTCTATAGCTATATACATAATTCCCTTTATAATCTGCTTTCCTACAAGATTACCAAGTCCTGGAATCAGAATACTTAACTTCGTAAATATATTTCCTTTTCTAAATGATTCAGTGAACTTAACTGCCATTATGCGCCACTCCTTTCAGCATTTAATCGCTATCAATTATTTTGCAATTGATGTATTAATCTGCTTATAGAAATCCTGTGTCTTAGCTGCTGCATTATCTGCTGTTATTTCACCATTTACAATTGCCTTAGCAAAGTTCTGTGCAGGTGCCCAGTAATCATTCATGCCTGTTACTGTTGGCTGGATTACTGATGTCTTGTTAAATGTATCATTCTGTGCTGTTACAAGTGCATCCTTCTTTACTTCATCAGTTGCAAGAAGCTCTGTATTACAAGGAATAACACCTCTTAATTCATAATGCTTCTTCTGTGCATCCTTGCTTCCAAGATACTTTGCAAGTGCAACTGCTACCTGCTGATACTTGCAGTTAGGATTAACTGCGATTGCCTTAGAACCTGCAAATGCTAACATCTGCTTGTCTTTTCCACCAATCTTAACTGTAGGAAGTGAAACTGCTCCAAATTTGTCTCCAAGAATCTCTTTAACACTCTTATAATCCCATGATCCTGAGAAGTAAGCTCCAACTGAACCATCTCTTAAACCAGCGATACCAACGCCCTGAAGGTCATTGACAAAGTTAGGATTATTTACAAGTGAAACCATTGCCTGTGTTGCCTGTGTTCCCTTATCTCCTGAGATATCAACACCTGCTGAATTATCTTTTCCGTCTTTTCCAAAATATGTACATCCATTAGCAAGGAAGAATGATGACATATACCAGCCCTCTGTAATATTGAAAGCTACCTTATTCTTCTCAAGCATTTTATCAAGGCTCTTTACATCACTGTCTGTGAATTTGCTCTTGTCATAGTACATAAACCATGTGTTAGTTGTGAATGGTACTCCGTATACAGCTCCATCTACTGATACTGAATCCACAATTGCATCCGAGTTAGTTTTCTTAACATAATCTGCTGTCTCTCCACCAAGCTTTGCAATAGCGTTAGCATCAACAAGTGTCTGAAGCTGGTCGTTAGCAAAGAAGTATACATCTCCTGAATTCTCCGGATCCTGTGGAACTATCTTTCCTGCGTCCTGCTCTGAGCATACACCGTATTCAAATGTTAAATCCCAGTCAGGATGCTCTGAATTGAACTGGTCACACATTGTCTGCAGCCATTTGCCGTTCTCATCTGCCTGATCTTCCGCACAACCCCATACCTTGATTGTAGCTGTGATTTTTTCCTCACCTGCTGCTGTGTCATCCTTTTTAGCATTGCCACAACCTACAAAAAGTGACCCACACATTGTTGCTGCCATCACTGCAGCCGCTAATCTCTTAAACTTCATAAAAAACCCTCCTTAATAATTATCCGTGACAGCTTTGATTACTGTCCTCTTTTGATAATCTAATTATATTAAGGAGGGGTTAATATTAAAATATAAGATATTTTAGAAACATATCAGTTTTTTGTGTTGTATGGTTTTGCAGGGAATTTTATTGTTATTGTTGTTCCCTCATCAGGTATGCTCTGCACTTCCAGATGATAGCTTTCGCCGTAATAAAGTCTTATTCTGTCGTTAACATTTCTTGCGCCATACCCTTTTGACTGGACTGTTAAGAAGTTTTGTGCAGTTTCTTTGTCCATTCCTACACCGTTATCAGACACGGTTACACATACAAGCTTTTTACCTTCTTCATCCGTCTGCATCTTTGCCTCTACGGTTATTATGCCTTTCCTGTCTGTCAACAGATCTATACCATGGTCTATTGCATTTTCTACCAATGGCTGGAGTATAAGGTTTAAAGATTCGCATGGCATAACTTCCTCTGATACATTTATCACCACATCAAATGAGTTGTCATGCATTATCTGCTGAATCTTAAGATACGACTGCATGTTGCTTAATTCCTGCTCAAAGCTTAGTATATTCTTTCCCTTATTAAGCGATGTACGGTAGTAGTTAGACAATGCAAGTGTTATTTCACTTATATCTTCCTGCTCATATTCTATCGCTTTCCAGTTGATAAGTGACAATGAATTGTAGAGGAAATGTGGATTAATCTGTGCCCTTAATGCACGCATCTCTGATTCTTTCTGGCTTATACGTCCTTCATATACCTGAGTGATAAGATTCTTAATCTGGGTTGTCATGCTGTTAAAGCTATGGATAAGGTCACCTATTTCATCTTTGTCCTGTGTATTAATTACCGCATCAAAGTCTCCATTTTCAACCTTTGCCATACTGTTTTTTAATTTATTAATTCTTCTTGTAATGAAGCCCGTTGTAAATATACTCGCTGCGGCGGCACCTGCAACTGCTACCACAAATGCAACTACAATCATTGTAATCATTGAATTAGCTGACCTGAGCACAAGTTTTCTCGGTTCATAGACATATACTGTCCATCCGGTAACAGAGCTTTCCTTCTTTACTACCGAGTAACCTTCTGTATTTCCACATGTATCATTATCCCATTCTGCCCCATCGATTAGTGAAAGCAGTTTCTTACTGTTTAATCTGTATCTGGTGTTATTATTTTCAAATGTATCACTGCTGCATATAACTCTTCCATCAGCGTCAAGCACCACCATTCCGCAGTTCTGCTCAAGACCACCTGTAAATGAACTCATCATGCTGTCATAATCAACATCTATGTACATGATTCCAAGAATCCCTAGCTGGTCAAGTGTTGACATTTTTCGTGCTGAAACAAGCGTCCTGCTGTCTTCATCAACAAACCACTGTATCTTCGTGCTTTCTACAGCAGAATTATAAAAAGGTCTGTCTTTTATCTCTTCTATTGGAGCTATAGTCGTATCATGTTTAATAGCTTTATCCACATATATTGTTACTCTATTAATATCATTGTGAAAATACTTTAATGATGAAAGCATAGGGTCAAATGTAGTGACAATCTGGTTATACATCTCATATGTGCTTTTGTAATCGTATGAAAGCACTCCCGACAGCGTATCATTAAATGTTATATAATTAGACAAATTGTCATACACCTCTATCTGCCCATCCACCGTTGTAACAGACTGTTCAATTGCCCCCTTGATGCTCTTTAAGTCCCTGTCCATAAGAATGTTTCTCATCTGACAGTATGCAAAAACAAAAAGCACAATCAGGGGAATAAGTCCGGTCACTACATATATGATGACAAGCTTGTTCTGCAATCTTATATCATTGATTTTCTGCTTAATCTTTTTCAACTCAATTCTCCCTGATCCCTGAATTTCTGAGGACTTATACCAAAGTACTCCCTGAAGCTCTGTACAAAATATGAAACATTTGGATAACCCACCTGCTCACTTATATTCACAATCTTCATGTTCGTACCAGTAAGCAGTTCCTTAGCCTTCTCCATTCTGTACTGTTTAATATATTTGCTCAGATTCTGTCCTGTTTCCTTCTTAAAAAGTGAACTTAAATAGCTTGGTGCAAGATAAACCATATCCGCAAGTTGCTGTGCGCCAATCTCCTCACCATAATGGTTATGTATATAATTCTTTACGGTCTCAATCTCCCGGTGTGACGTGGCCGGCTCTTTCCCAAAACTCTTCTCCAACAAATCAATATTGTTATTCACTATATCCATAATGCATGAGAAATCCTCTGACTTATACAGTCTGTCAATCTCCCTTCCAAATTCCGCCTCATCAGCACCCGGAATATTGTCATAGAAATCTTTTAACAGATTGGAAAATACGAACTTGATGTATATATGTGAGAAGTTCGACTGCCCCCTGTATTTCTTACACAGTGCATCAAAATGTATTCTTAAAAATGTGATATCCTTCATCTTGATATCCTGCTTCATCTGCTTCATAAGTGCATCGTCATCAATCTGTACAAGCACAGGTGTATCTTCACTGACATTATCAGAAAAAATGTATCTTCCTGTCTCATAAAACTTATTATTCATCAGTGTATCAACTGCATCCATTATCTGTGGAAGTTCATGATAATCATTGAATAAACCTGACACAGCAATATACATAAACTGTCCTGTCTTTCTATATATATAGTCATGAATATTTGTAAATATTTCTTCAATGTTCTTATCAATATTACCATCTGCTGTGAATGATTTATCAGAAAATATAATAACTGACTGTAATGGGTTAAGATTAAGATACTGATAATCCAGTTCTCCAGTTACCTCTTTAAATATATCTTCACCTGTATCATATTTTCCAAAGAAATCAGTATTAAATTCTATAAGTGCAAGTCTGTTGTATCCTGCCAGAAAATCCCCATTATCAAGTATTCCTGATGCATCACCTGAGTTGAGCAGCGTATACATGTAGTACTGTTTTATAAAGTTAGCCTGCCTGTTATAGTCCTCATCCTTCTTGTGTTCCTCGTCAAGCTCTGTTATAACTCCTGTAATTGTTGAACTGAATTCTGACGGATCAACCGGCTTTAATATATAATCTTTAACACCTAATTTAACTGCCAGCTTGGCATACTCAAACTCGTTATAGCCTGAGAATATAATTGTCTTTAAACTGATGTCGTTGTGCATCACATTCTTAATAAGCTCTATTCCGTCCATAAACGGCATCTTAACATCTGTAAGCAGTATATCTATATGTCCTATTCCTGTATTCTTATCAGATGTCAGATATTCCAGTGCCTGCTTTCCGTTGCATGCCTCAAATACTCCAAGTTCAATTCCCATTCTCTTAAGAAGCATTCTTATTCCGCTTCTCTCAATCTTTTCATCATCAACTATAAGTATATTATACATAAATCCACCCCGAAACCTTCCTCATTCACGAACTTTCGCTCTTATAATGATTATAGCTTCCGGGGCAGTTATTATCAACTTATTTAGTTATATTAAAGATGCCATATATCTTCATTGTACTGTTGAATTGTTCTGTCTGATGAGAAAAATCCGGCATTTGCAATATTAACGAGCATTTTTTCAGCCCACGCATATCTGTCATCGTAATCTGTGAGAGCCTTTTCTTTGGTTTCTATATAGCTTCGTAAGTCAAGCAATGCCATAAACCAGTCTTTTCCTACAATCTCATTATACAGTCTGTTAAGACTATGTGAATCACCTGCCTGAAGCATAACATCCGATATTATAAAATCTACACATTTTTTTATAAGAGCATCTGTCTCATAAAGCTTCTTTGCGTTATAGTCACATTTTTCATAATGTGCAATAACTTCATCACTTGTTGCGCCAAATGTATATATATTATCTTTACCTACAAGCTCTGCAATCTCAACATTAGCACCATCCATTGTTCCTAATGTCACAGCACCATTGAGCATGAATTTCATGTTGCCTGTTCCTGATGCTTCTTTAGATGCAAGTGATATCTGCTCTGATATATCACATGCAGGAATCAGCTTCTCTGCCAGTGTTACATTGTAGTTCTGGACAAGCACAACCTTAAGGTAAGGACTTACATCTTTATCGGCCTCAATAACCTTACTCAATGTAAGTATCAGATGAATTATATCCTTCGCAATTGTGTATGCAGGTGCAGCCTTTGCGCCAAATATCACTGTAACAGGAGTCTTTGGAATATTGCCTGCCTTTATGTCAAAATATTTATATATTATATACAGTGCGTTCATCTGCTGTCTTTTATACTCATGCAGTCGCTTTATCTGTATATCGTATATTGACTGTGGATTAATCTCTATTCCCTGTGTCTGCTTAAGGTATTCTGCAAGATTTCTCTTGTTGTCTGTCTTAATCTCAAGAAGATTATCGTAAACATTTTTATCACCGGCAAACTTTAAAAGGTCTTTTAACTTTTCTGCGTCATGTCTGTATTCACTTCCAATGAGTGTCTCAATGTATTTCGCAAGTCCGTTATTACAGTGGATAAGCCACCTTCTGAATGTGATTCCGTTAGTTTTGTTATTGAACTTCTCTGGATATATCCTATAGAAATTATTAAGCTCTGTATTCTCTAATATCTCAGTATGAAGCTTTGCTACTCCGTTAACGCTCATTCCATAATGAATATCGATGTGTGCCATGTGAACGAGATTATTATCGTCAATTATATACACTGATTTATCTGTGTACTTCCTGCGCACTCTTCTGTCAAGTTCTTTTATAATCGGCATAAGCTGTGGCACAACCCTGTTAAGATAATCCACAGGCCATTTTTCAAGGGCTTCGGCAAGGATTGTGTGATTAGTATACGCACAGCTTTTTGATACAATATCAATTGCTTCATCCATTGTTATCGGACTTCCATCTATATCTCCATTTTCTGTAAGAAGTCTTATAAGCTCCGGGATTACCATTGTCGGATGTGTATCGTTAATCTGGATAACCGCAAAATCTGACAGATTCTTAAATGTTTTTCCGGTGTTAATACATTTGTCCCTGCATTCATCTAATATAAGCCTTGCTCCATTGCTTACCATGAAATACTGCTGATAGATTCTAAGAAGCCTTCCCTGCTCGTCACTGTCATCAGGATAAAGAAACAGTGTAAGGTTCTTGGCAATATCTGACTTATCAAAGTCTATGCTGTCACCTTTTACGATGCTCTCATCAACTGTCTCCACATCAAACAGATGAAGCTTATTCGTTCTCTTTTCTCCATACACATTGATATCATACATTCTTGAAACTACACTGATTTCACCGAAATTGATAGTGTATGTCACATCTGTCGGAACAAGCCAGCTGTCCTTACCAATCCATGATTAGGCACCTCCTTCTGCTTTCCATTCTCAAACACCTGCTTAAAAAGTCCAAGATGATAATTAAGTCCGATTCCGTCACCATTAAGACCAAGGTTAGCAATCGAATCAAGGAAGCATGCTGCAAGTCTTCCAAGTCCGCCATTACCAAGTGACGGCTCTACTTCCAGTTCTTCAATATCTGAAAGATTCTTTCCTGCCTGTGTAAGTTCTTCCTTAACTTCATCATAAATTCCTAAGTTAATAAGATTATTGGATAAAAGCTTTCCTATAAGGAACTCTGCAGAAATGTAGTATACCTTTCTGCCATTGTCTTTCACTATTCTATCACGTCCCTTTTGTGCAACCAGCTTCATAAGTGCATGAAGCACTCCTCGTTGCTGCATAAGTGCAAGTCTTTTCCATATTCTTCCAAACATATAGTGTTAAGCATATCGTTGCCCTCCATTCTTGTATTTATATTTTATTATAGGGTTGCTGGAAAAATTCTCTTGCTTTATAATGGGATAAACTTGTACTATTCTATCATATTTAAGGAGAACCTTATGAATATAACAGATTACGGACCACTGAAAGAAACCAAGTCTCATTTTGATTCAGATTTTTTATATAACACTTACCCATGCTCTATCCCGCTTGATTTTGCGGAAGTTCCGCTTCACTGGCATAATGAGATGGAGCTTATATACATCAAGAAGGGACGCATGATCGTAAGCGTTGACCTTGAGTATTCTGTTGTAAATGCTGGAGATATTGTTGTTGTCATGCCTGGACATATCCATTCTATCATCCAGAACGAAAGTGATTCATGCGAATACGAAAATATTCTTTTTAATCTTGATATGCTTGTTAGCAGGCAGTGTGATTATGATACCGTGAGCTTTTTTAACGGAATTTCCGGCTTTAAGGGGTATTGCCCTCCTGTTATCAGTAAAACTGCGCCACACTATTCTGATTTAATTCATTATATTGATGAAGCTGATAATATATGCAAGTATTTCCCTGACGGGTACAGGCTGAAAATCCGTGCATGTCTTTTTAATTTCTTTTTTGAGCTTAATGCACATTTTTACACGCATACAGATATGCCTGTACACTTGTCTGATGATAAGATGGATAAGCTGAAACTGGTACTTAATTATATTGAAAAGAACTTCGCGCGTGCAATATCCATTGAAGAGATTGCGCAGTGGTGTCATTTCAGCCAGTCGCATTTTATGAAGTTTTTTAAGAACTGCACCGGAACATCTTTTATCACTTACTTAAATGACTACCGGCTTATTATTGCTGCAAGAATATTAAAAACCACAACCCAGCCGGTTATTATAGTGGCTTCAGATTGTGGTTTTGATAATATATCTTACTTTAACAGAAAATTCAAAGAAAAATACGGTGTTTCTCCGAGGGAATTCAGGAAATAAGGTGTTATTAATATAATCTGTTTTTTACATATTCTTCAAATCTTGGCAGTGCCATTGCTATTTTTCCATACTGTCTTGTATCTATAACGCCCTTTCGCTTTAAACGGTCACGGTACACAGAGAATAATTCCGGTTTCATGTCAAGCTTTTCACGAATATCTTTTACTGACTGATAACCGCTCTCAGATATAACGCTAAGTATTTCCTTATCTTTAGGTGATAACTCTGCCCATATCTTACTGTATACATATTCATCTAAATACTGGTCATACTCTGGCATAATATCTTCAAGTGTATGATCTTTTCTATTATCCCAATAAAGATATCCAAGCACCTGAAACGCAAATGGATATCCTCTTGTAAGAAGTGTCATCTTGTCAGCCATTTCATCATTAATATCAAATATTCTCATGTAATGGCTTTTAATAGCTGTATAATTAAGCGGCTCTAATATAATCTTAGGTGCTCTGTATAAAAATGTAAGTGACTTTTCATTCTGTAAATCATATATATTCTCATACAATCCTGTCATCAAAAGATATATAGGATATTCTTCTCTTAAAAATATCTGAAATGAACTTGCAAATATTTTAATATTCTCTGAATTAACAACCTCATCAATTGTTATAAGCAGCCTTTTCCCCAGACGTTTTATGTGAGAAAGCATTATCTCAATAACATTTTCAATATCAGTAACAGGAACAGCATTCTCTACTGTTACCCCCAGTCCAAATACTGAAAAGTCAAGCTTTGCTTTAACAAATACTGCATGCATTTCTGGAATTGCATATATCTTTGCTGCCAGACTCTGTAAAAGATCACGGTTAGGATTAAGTTCAACTACTATCCATTCATCTGACCGTTTCCGTATCTCTGACGCAATGTTAGTCATCATTACAGTTTTTCCTGAACCTCTTACTCCTGTTATCATATATATCTGATTAGGTGATTCTTCCGCTGTAAAATCTCCAATTATTCTTTCTGTCTGTGCAATTCTCGAAATATACTGCACTGGTTTTTTCCCAAATGATAATGTAAACGGATTATTCATGCGCAGCCTCCTATATAAGTTTATATAACCTTTTATAACTTTTTGTTTGTTTTATAACTTTATATAAGTTTTTATAACTTTTTATTTATTATATAACCTTTTATAACTTTTATCAATTGCGAAATAAAAAATCCTGCTCTCTGGCAGCCCAAACCACCTGAAAGCAGGATTATCTTTTTAATTATTAACAGATTACATTAAACCTTGTGCTCTGTTGTAAGCATTACATATCTTATTAGAATTCTTGATAAGAATATGCATTGCAACAAATGGTCCAATTCCACAGATAAAAGCACCAAATATCTGCCATAAAAGAACAGTTGTACCATTCTCCTGGATTGAAAGTCCATAACGAGGTCCGTTAGCTGCAAGTCTGTTACCAAGATTATAGTACCAGAACCATGCATATATACCACATGTTATGAGTGATAAAAGAACAAATGCAACAAGCCCTGATGTATTCTCTCCATCTCCATCACATGCAATATTAACATCATGTGCCATCTTGTAAATGAAATAATAGCTGTATATTCCACATGTGATAATTGAAAGAATTATGTATGAAGCAAGACCTCTGTCATCCTTTAATCTTGTACCTGAGTATGGTGGGATTGTGCCATTATTATAACCATTGCTGTAATTCTGATTAGCATTGTAACCCTGATTATAATTCTGGTTATTGCTGTTCCCATTGAAACTCTGCTTTACTTCATCAAAAGCACTTCCTAACTCTTTCTCAACCTTATTGAATACCTGACCTGCCTGACCAGCAATATCCTGCTCTGGTGAACAATTTGCTCCACAATATGGGCAGAACTTAGTTGAATCTGGAATCTGTTTTCCACATTTTGTACAAAACATAATATTTCCCTCCCCCTTATAAGTTTAGTTTGCGAATGATTCGGAATACAATATTGTTCTGTGGTTCAAAAACCACTACATTGCCATCTCCAATAAACATTCTATACAAGTAAACTATAACAAATGCACCTGCCATTGTAAACATAAAAATTTTATAAAATTTAATATTTATTTTAGATTTAAGAAGCATAACTATCACAACAACTGGCGGCAGGAAAAACAGTGGATGATACATGAACGCTTCATGTATATTAAAATGCAGTAAAGCTATCCATGCTCTCGACATTCCGCAGCCTGCACACGATATTCCCGTTATGTATTTTATAGGGCATGTAACCCCGAAACTTTCAAGTATTACATACAGCACAACAACTGCTGTAACTGATGTTATCACTTCTATTCTATTTAATCTTCTTTTATCTGCATTGCCTCCGCTCATTATTCCCCCTGATAATGCTTTTTATTACATTATAATCTCTCCTGCAAGCAATGCAAGACAAGGAAGCGTAATTATGCTAATCAATGTAGACAAAGTAACTGCACCAACCGCCAGCTTCTGGTCATGCCCGAACTTAATTGCGAAAAGTGTTGTAATAGCCGCACACGGGCATGCCTCAAGTATAATTGTAATAACAGCAACCATTCCACGGGCATGTATCAGATACATAACTATAGTACAGATTACCGGTATAATAAACATCCTGAGAATAACCGTAAAATACACTCTTTTATCCTTTAAGATACTCAATAACGGGAACTGTGAAATAGTAATTCCTGTTATTATCATAGACAGCGGAGTATTCATGCCGCCGACAACATTAAATGTATCCTTAAGAACATCCGCAACCGGAATTCTTGCAAGGAATATGACAAGACCGACCGCAACCGATATAATTGGTGGGCATGTAACAATCTTCTTTAAAAGTTCCTTGAAACTCATACTCTCTGAAACATACACAATTCCGACAGTCCATAAAAGAATATTGAATACAGTAACATATACGCTCGCATACAGTACGCCTTCTGAACCATACATTGCCTGAATAAGTGGAAATCCCATATAAGCCGCATTAGAAAATGTAGTTGCAAATCTTATAATGCCGCGCACTTCCTTTTTCATCAAAAATGTTATGCCAATCGATAAAGCCATTCCTATGCATATAGTAAGTATGCTGTAAAAAAGCATTCTGCCCATATTCTCAAGAATCTCGGCATTATATCCTGACATGTAAGAATTAATAATCATAAATGGAACAACAAAATATATAAGAAGGTTAGAAAGCATACCCTTGCCCTCTTCATTAACCATCTTAATCTTTCCGATAACAACTCCACACAATATAAGTATGAATAATTCAAATACCTGCTTCGCGGTAATAAGTGCTAAATCCATAGCTCTCTTATCCTCCTTTTCATACACGCAAAAAACATGTTATATATTTCATCTTTTGAAATATATAACATGTTAATAGCAAAGTCAAGTAAAAATCTAATACTTTATCTCTGGCATAAGCTCTGCACTTATTACATTAAGCATACGTTCCATTGTCTCTAACTCTTCTTTAGAAAATCTGTCCTCAATCCTGCCCATTACAGTCTTAAGATATGTATTGCTGATATTATAATAATCTATATACTTCTGTGTTACCTCGAGATGATACTCTCTCTTGTCTTCCTCAGACTGTACTTTCTTTAAGTATCCCTTCTTAACAAGGTTATTAATCTTATACGCCGCGTTAGGAGATGATATATTTGCCATATCAGCAAACTGTGCCACAGTAGGTTTATCAAGTGCATATATTATCTCCATGCAGAAAGTTTCTACAGTTGTAAGAGATGTCTCCCTCTCCTGTAGCTTTTCAAACATTTTCTGATAAAAATGCATCTTAAACTTCGTATATACCTTACTAAATGAATCCTGCAGCACCTTACTTTACCTCCAAAGCTTTTTTAATTGTTTATTATTATAACAATAGCTCTATTCTATTGCAAATGTAAGTTCCGCTGACACTGCAAGTTTTCCGTCAACATAAGCTTCTGCCTTTCCTACGCCAACAGGACCTTTTCTTGCTATAATCTCGCATGACAAGGAAAGCACATCCCCAGGTGTTACCTGAGCCTTAAACTTAGCATTTTTAATTCCTGCAAAAAGTGCTATATGTCCCTTGTTCTTTTCTTCCGACAACAAAGCGACTGCTCCTGTCTGCGCCAGTGCCTCAATAATAAGTACTCCCGGCATCACCTTCTTCTGTGGAAAATGTCCTACAAAATGCATTTCATTGGCAGATACACATTTAATACCACAAGCCTTCTTTCCCGGCTCACACTCTGTTATCCTGTCTACTAATAAAAATGGATATCTGTGCGGCAGAATCTGCTGTATTTCATCTGAATTAAGCTGCATCATTACACCACCTTTCTAAGCACGATGGATGCATTATGTCCACCAAAGCCAAGTGAATTAGACATTGCATAATCAACTCTTGACTCTCTTGCCTTATTTGGAACGATATCAAGATCACAGTCATCATCCGGCACCTGATAATTAATGGTTGGCGGAATTATATCATTCTTTACAGCAAGCGCCGATATAATTGCCTCAACAGCACCACTCGCACCTAACATATGTCCTGTCATTGACTTTGTCGAGCTTACCGCAAGCTTGTACGCATGTTCTCCAAATGCCTTCTTTATCGCGTTAGTCTCACCCTTATCATTAAGCTTTGTACTGGTTCCATGTGCATTAATATAATCAATATTCTCTGGTTTTATTCCTGCATCCTTAACAGCCTCAGTCATCGCCTGTGCCGCCATGCTTCCGTCTTCGAGAGGAGCTGTAACATGGTTTGCATCACATGTTGAGCCATATCCTGCAATTTCACAATATATCTTAGCGCCTCTTTTCAGTGCATGTTCATACTCTTCAAGAATCAGCACACCTGCTCCTTCACCCATAACAAATCCGCTTCTTTCTTTATCAAACGGAATAGAAGCCCTGTTTACATCTTCTGCTTTGCTTAATGCGTGCATTGATGTAAAACCACCAATTCCAAAATCAGTTATACAGCTTTCTGCACCTCCGCACACAATCACATCCTGATATCCATCTCTGATCTGTCTTAATGCATCTCCAACAGCATTAGTTCCACTGGCACATGCAGTAACAACACATGTACACATTCCATGTAGTCCGAATCTGATTGCAACATGTCCTGCCGCCATGTTAGTTATCGACATTGGCACAAAATGTGGCGAAACTCTGTCATATCCTTTACTTTCGCCTCTTAAGCATTCTCTCTGTATAGTTGTAAGTCCACCAATTCCACTTGATAATATAACACCACACCTTAATGTGTCTTCTTTGCCAAAATCTATAGCTGAATCTTTCACTGCTTCATCTGCAGCTGCAAGTGCATATATCGTGAAATCGTCCATCTTCCTTAATTCTGCTTTATCGACAATACTCTCTGGGTCAAAGCCTTTTACTTCACCGGCAAGCTTAACTGCACTGTTTTCTGTATTAAAATGTGTTATCTTTCCAATACCACATTTACCAGCTTTTACAGCTTCCCACATATCATTAACATTGTTTCCGACAGGAGTAACTGCTCCCATACCTGTTATTACAACTCTTCTCATATTGCCATTCCTCCGTCTACACAAAGTACCTGTCCGGTTATGTATCGTGCTCCGTCACCTGCAAGAAATGCTACTGTTTCTGCAATATCTTCCGGCTTTCCCATCTCTTTAAAAGGTATATTCTCCACCACTTTTTCTTTAACAGCGTCTGACATTGCTCCAGTCATATCAGTTTCAATCATTCCCGGTGCAACCGCATTTACAGTAATATGTCTTGACGCAAGCTCTCTTGCAAGCGACTTCGTCATACCAATAACGCCTGCTTTACTTGCAGAATAATTAACCTGCCCTGCATTACCCATGACACCTACAACAGAACTCATATTAATAATTCTTCCTGCTCTCTGTCTTAACATAAGTCTTGAGACACCACGCATCATATAAAATGTACCCTTTAGATTCACATCTATAACTGCATCGAAATCCTCATCCTTCATACGTCCAATAAGATTGTCCTTAGTAATTCCTGCATTATTAACAAGAATATCAATTCTTCCGCCAAGTAAATCCACAGCTTCCTTAATTAAACGCTCACATTCCTCTGAATCACTCACATCTGCCTTAATTGCATGGATTTCAATTCCATACTCTCTGCATAAATTAACTGTTTCACTGGCAGCCTCATCACCTGAACGGTAACTGAATACAATATCTGTTCCTTCACTTGCAAGCTTAACGCATATAGCCCTTCCTATTCCCCTGCTTGCACCTGTAATAAGTGCTTTTCTTCTCTCAGTCATTCCCTATCCTTTCCAAATCAATGTCAGATTTGCTCAACCAAAGCTTATATGTCCGATTTATTCAATCTGTAATCTGTCATAATCTCATTAATAAGTTCCTGTACGCTTATTATCCGGTCAACTCTGTCTGCATTACTTCCTGCAAAAAACAGTCCATTATCCCAGTCACCCTTAACTGCTGCTATAAGTGCCCTGCTTATGCAATATGGTATACTGTCATCCTTCTTACATGCTGTAAGACAACCATTACATTTTCTTGCCGTGAAGGTTTCTCCTGCATCAAGCCTTTCAAGCAGTGGGCTGTTAATTGCACGTGCCGGCATTCCAACAGGACTTTTAATAATACGGATGTCTTCTCTCTTTGCATTAACAACAGCCTGTTTAAATGTATCCGAAGCATCACATTCATTGGTAGCAATGAATCTTGTCGCAATCTGTACCCCGGCAGCACCTTTATTTACATAATGTGCCATATCTTTACCATCAAACACACCACCAGCGACAAAAACCGGGATATCCGCACCCGACTCTTCTATTACAGCAAGTACATCTGACAGTATTTCATCGTTACTCTGCGTTTTTCCCTGTGTAATATCATCTGCATCAAAGCCTAAATGTCCTCCTGCCATGCTGCCTTCAATAATGAACATATCCGGATACACATCATAATGCTTCTTATAAGTTTTCATAATTATCCTGGCAGCCCTGCCACTTGAAACAATGGGTGCTGCCAGTGTGTGTGTTCCCTTAGTAAACTGTGGCAGATTAAGAGGCAGTCCGGCACCTGAGATAATAATATCTGCCCCTGCTGAAACTGCAGTCTTACAGCTTTCATCATAATGAGAAACCGCCGTCATAATATTTACAGCTACAAGTCCCTTCTTTGCACTTTCTGCTGCAATCTGCTTAGCCCTCTTAATATGGTAATCAAGTGCCCTTAGATTAGCCTTATATGGGCTGCTCTCAAAATCATGTTCATCATAACCTGCATTAACAGAACTGATGACTCCACATGCCCCGCTTGCTGCGACTGCACCTGCAAGGGATGAAAGCGAAACTCCGACACCCATACCGCCCTGAATTACCGGAACATCAAGTATCTTGTCCTTAATCTGCATACAATTCCTTTCGCACAGCCTCATATTCTTCATATATTTGTTCAAATATTTTCTCAATTGGCTGTATCTTATCAATCTGACCTGCAACCTGACCTGCCATCAGTGAGCCATTCATTGTATCACCGTCAAACACTGCCTTACGAAGAGAACCTAATGTATATTTCTCAAGTTCCATCTTATCAGCACCTGCCTTCTCCTGCTTTACATACTCGCGTGACATCTCATTTTTAAGTACTCGCACTGGTGTACCAGCAATTCTTCCTGTAACTATAGTGTCATTATCCTTTGCTTTAAGTATTGCCTGCTTATAATTATCATGTATAGGACACTCTGTACTTGCCAGAAGACAAGTTCCCATCTGTACACCTGCCGCACCAAGTGCAAATGCTGCTGCAAGCTGTCTGCCATCTGCAATTCCTCCGGCTGCAATAACCGGAATATTCACACTGTCAACTACCTTTGGGACAAGTGTCATAGTTGTCATCTCGCCGACATGGCCACCACTTTCTGTTCCCTCTGCAACTACTGCATCAGCTCCGAAGCGCTCCATTCTTATTGCAAGTGCTGCACTTGAAACAACTGGTATAACCATCATTCCATTAGACTTCCATTTGTCCATATATTTAGCCGGACTTCCTGCTCCTGTTGTTACAATCTTTACATTTTCTTCCACAAGCAGTTCTGCCATTGCATCAGCTTCCGGATTCATAAGCATAAGATTCACACCAAATGGTTTATCCGTAAGTGTTCTGCATTTTCTTATGTTTTCACGAAGCATATCCGTGTTCATTCCACCAGCTCCAATAAGCCCCAGTCCGCCTGCATTACTAACTGCAGCTGCAAATTCTCCTGTTGCAATATTAGCCATTCCGCCCTGTATAAACGGATATTTTATTCCTAACATCTTATCTAATCTCATTATGCTGCTCCTTATTATGTCTCTATCAAAGCACTGCTCCAGCTAAGCCCCGCCCCAAAGCCTGCAAGAATCAGCTTTCTGCCTTTATCAAAGCATCCGCTTTGTGCTAACTCATCAAGTGCTATTGGGATACTTGCCGCTGATGTATTACCGTATTCTGCTATATTTACATAGAACTTATCTTCATGCCCCGGATATTTCTTCTTTACATGATTAATAATTCTTTCATTAGCCTGATGGCACACAATATAATCTACGTCATCAAGTGTCATGTCCGATTTTTTCAATATTTCATCAATTCCCTGTTTAAGAACATCAACTGCAAAACGGAACACCGCATTTCCATTCATCTTTACATATGCATCCTGTGCACCTATACCTCTGCATACAAGTACATCAGTATCGCCTCTTGTGTAATTAATCTGTCTATACATATTGTCAGCCGCTTTTATAAGAACTGCACCAGCACCATCTCCAAAAAGCACGCATGTTGAGCGGTCTGTATAATCTAATATCTTAGACATCTGTTCACTGCCAATAAGCAGTATGTATTTATAATCAGTGCTGTTAAACAGTGCCTGCCCGACATTTAATGCATGCAGAAAACCTGTACATGCGCTGCTTAAATCAAATGCAAGTACATTCTCTGCCAATCCTAGTTCCTTCTGTACAATTGCTGCAGTAGATGGAAATGCATTATCAGCCGTTGAAGTTGCAACTATAACTGCACCTATTTCTGCAATATCCACACCTGATGCCTCTACCGCTTCATATGCTGCTCTGACTGCAAGTGATGTAGTATTTTCCTGTGTACATCTGTATCTTTTCTTAATACCTGTTCTTGTTGTTATCCATTCATCATTTGTATCAACAATCCGGCTTAAGTCATCATTCGTAATTATCTCTTCTGGGAGTGCTTTCCCTGTGGACACTATCTGAATGCCTTTCACTTTATCTCTCCCCTGTCTATATTCCTGAATTTGTCATATCTTGAATTAACAATCTCTTTTGATTTCATCCTGCCAAGAATTCCGAGTTCTTTTTCTAACATTCTTGCTATATCTGAAAAGCACCTGTCTCCTTCTGCAATTACACCGTCAACGAGTCCGGCAGTAAAAAGCTCCTGTGCAGTAAGCTTCATAATCTCACTTGCCTGTGGTGCTTTCTTAGCATCCTTATATATTATTGACGCAAAACCTTCTGGAGACAGAATTGAATATACTGCATTTTCAAGCATGTACACCCTGTCGGCTGCTGCCAGTGCCAATGCACCGCCACTTCCACCTTCGCCTGTGATTACAGATATAACAGGTACTGTAAGCTTAAGCATTGCTGCTATACTTCCTGCAATTGCATTACTCTGTCCGTTGCTTTCTGCTTCCATGCCCGGATATGCACCTGGCGTGTCAACAAATGTTATGACAGGTCTCCTGAATTTTTCAGCCTGTTTCATAACACGGACTGCTTTTCTATACCCTTCAGGTGACGCCATTCCGAAGTTGTATCTTATATTCTCTTCTATATTCTTTCCTTTGCGGTTTCCAATAACAGTTACCGTTTTCCCATTAAATGAAGCAATTCCTGCAACAAGGCTTTTATCATCTTTATAATATCTGTCACCATGCATTTCTATAAAATCATCGAAAAGCACTTCTATGTATTTCATAATATCCGGACGGTCGCTTTTTCTGGCTGCAAGAACTTTCTCATATGGCGTTAAAACATTTTCATTGTTCATGCTTCTCCTCCGGTATTCACATGCATTTTCAATATCTTTGATAAAGTCTGCTTCATATCTTTTCTGTCAACTATCATATCTATCATGCCATGTTCTAACAGAAACTCTGAGTGCTGGAAGCCTTCCGGCAGCTTCTGTCCGATAGTCTGTTCAATAACTCTTGGACCGGCAAAACATATAAGTGCTCCCGGTTCAGCAATTATAATGTCACCAAGACTTGCAAAGCTTGCGCTCACACCACCTGTTGTCGGATTAGTGAGATATGATATAAATAATCCACCCGCATCCTTGAACTTTTCAATTGCCGCTGTTGTCTTTGCCATCTGCATAAGCGAGAAAAGACCTTCCTGCATTCTCGCTCCACCGCTTGCAGCAAATATTATAAGAGGCAGCTTTTTTTTCATTGCATATTCTGTAAGTCTTGTAATCTTTTCACCTACTGCAATTCCCATGCTTCCCATAAGGAATCTTTTATCCATAACTGCAACTGCTGTTTTGACTCCGCCTATTCGACATGTTCCAGTAACTACTGCATCCTGCTGGCCTGTCTTTAATCTGTTTGCTTCAACCTTCTTCTCATATCCCGGAAAGCTGTTTGGATTGCCTGTCTTAACCTGTGCATACAATTCCCTGAAACTTTTGTCATCACTTATAAGTGCAATTCTTCTTGATGGTGTAAGGCTTCCATCTGCCTGTTCCTCACTATCCCTTAATCTGTTGATAGTACCCCACCTTTTCTTACGCTTTAAGAAAATGTCATTGATATTCATTTAACTGTAATTCCTTCCTTAAGCCACTTTTCAATTTCGGTATGATTCTTCTCCCAGAAACCTGTATTGTAATTTCCTCTTATAAAATCCTTATGATATGTAAGAAGATGCATGAACTCTCTGTTAGTCTTAACTCCTTCAATTATCAGTTCCTCAAGAGCCCTTCTTAATCGTCTTACCGCCTCAAGTCTGCTGCTTCCAGTCACTATAATCTTGGCAATCATTGAATCATAAAACGGACTCACTTCATAACCTTCAAAAAGATGGCTCTCAACTCTTACTCCATAACCATCTGGAAAATGTAAGAATTTAATAACTCCCGGTGTAGCCGCATTTATTCTGCACTCAATTGCATGTCCATTGACACATGCATCTTCCTGAGTGATATTAAGCTTCATTCCGGCAGCTATTCTTATCTGTTCTCTTATAAGGTCAATTCCTGTAACCTGCTCAGTTACCGGATGTTCAACCTGTATTCTCGTATTCATCTCTATAAAATAGTAGTCACCCTGTTCATTCATAACGAATTCAACAGTTCCTGCACTATAATATCCTGCTGCTCTGGCAGCTCTTACTGCAGTCTCTCCCATGACTGTCCGCTTATCTTTACATAATTTTGCACTTGGAGCTTCCTCTAAAAGCTTCTGATTATTACGCTGGATTGAACAGTCACGTTCTCCAAGATATATTGTATTGCCATATTTATCTGCAAGAATCTGTATCTCAATATGCCGTGGATTGATTATCAGCTTTTCTATGTACATATCATCGTTGCCAAATGCAGCTTTAGCTTCACTCTTAGCGGTTTCAAATGCATTTTCTATATCTTCTCTGCTGAATGCCTTGCGCATTCCTTTTCCACCGCCTCCAGCTGACGCTTTAATAAGTACAGGATAACCAATTCTTTCTGCAATGTGTGCTGCTTCCTCTGCTGTTGCAACCAGACCATCAGAGCCTGGTACAACCGGAACCCCGCATTCAATCATAAGCTGCCTTGCCGACTGTTTATCTCCCATGCTGCTTATTATGTCTGCTGATGGTCCTATAAATATAAGATTGTTCTCCTCACATTTTCTTGCAAATGCAGCATTCTCAGACAGAAAACCATAGCCAGGGTGGACTGCCTCACACCCTGTCAGTATTGCTGTTTCTATTATCGCATCCTGATTAAGATAACTTTCAGCCGCCTTTGCCGGTCCAATGCAAACCGCCTTGTCTGCTGCCATAACAGCAAGTGAATCCTTATCTGCTGTTGAATATACAATTACGGTTTCTACATCCATCTCACGGCAGCATCTGATTATCCTTAACGCTATTTCACCACGGTTTGCTATCAGTATTCTCTTAAACACTTCTGCTACCTCCGTTAATTAAGGATTACAAGCGGCTGTCCATACTCAACCATAGTGCCATTCTCTGCTGCCACTTCCTTAACCGTACCGTCACAATCTGCTGTAACTTCGTTCATCAGCTTCATTGCTTCAATTATTCCAATAACATCACCAGCATGAACGCTCTGTCCTGGTTTTACAAAAGGTTCCTCATCAGGACCTGCTGCTGTATAAAAAGTTCCAACCAATGGCGCCTTAATTTCTTTAATATGCTCATCTGACTGTGGCTGTACATCCTGAATAGCTGTAACGGTCTGTTCCTGTTCTGTATTAATGCGAACAATATCTCTCTTTACAGGCACATCACATATGGCTTCGTACATTGTTTTCTTCAGTCCAAGCATACGCCATTCATCTCCAGATTCAGTTCGCTGCATCCACTTGCATCAAACTTATCTATAATCCCATAAATATCATTAATATCCATAACAAACTGTCTTCCTTAAAATCTTTATGTTAAGCTGCATTCTTGTCAACATACTCAACAATTGCTTTAACTGATGTAAGATTAGGAAGTTCTTCTTCTGGAACAGTAATTCCATAAGCATCTTCAACTGCCATCATAAGTTCCATTGAATCAAGTGAATCAATTCCAAGATCATCCTTTAAATTCGCTTCTAATGTAATCTTATCCTCTGAGCAGTTAATAGTATCCATAATAATTTCTTTTACCTTTTCAAATGTCATTGTTTTGTTCTCCTTAAATAATTTTATCTAAATATATTTAACTAATATATTTGAGCTAATTATAAGAGCACAAATCAGGTTTGTCAATACTATTTTGATATTCAAAGTATTTATTTCGTTTCACAGCTGAGTATTATTCCGCCTCGCTCAGCATAATAACTGCATAATCCTCCTGCTTTATATACACACACATCCGTAGCACCGTATGCCTGCTTTATCATATCAGCTATCTTATCTGCAAGAGCTTCATTTTCAACATGACATATTCTGAGTTTTCCGCCTTCATATCCTGCATCGTCAAGTAATGCCTGCAGTTTTACAAGAAGCTTTTTATCACCTCTGCATTTACCGATTGCTTCTAATGTTCCATGACTGCTTGCTGTTCCTATTACACTTATGCCAAGAACCTCCGCAGCCGATGCTACAACCTTGCTTACACGACCATTCTGTGCAAGATTATGCAGTGATTTTAATGAACAGAACAATCTTGTTTTCTGCATATATGCATCTATTGCTCCGTCTATCTCTTCAAATGTCTTTCCCTCTTTAATCATTTGCTGCAATTGTTCCAGTATAATACGCATCTGTGGACCAGTGCTTTTAGAATCTATTACTCTGACCTTAGCCTGTGGATGTTCCTCCAGATACACTGCTCTCGCTGCCATTGCAGAATTATATGTTCCTGACATTCCTGCAGTTATTGTTACAACAAATATCTCATTATCATCGCCAAAAGCTTCAAGCCACGCATCTATTCCAGGACACGCAGTGTATGAACGTCCCTTATGTTTTTCAAGAACATCAAGCATTCTATGAATATCAAGCTGTCCATCATCACAAAACTCCTCGTTATCTGTAGATATTGTAAGCGGAACTGCCTTAAAGACCATTCCCTCAAGTTCTTTTATATCACATGCTGAATCTGCTACTAATCTCATTATTAATCCTCCTGTTTACCAGATATACTCCATTTTAATGTAGTTTTAAATACTACGTCATATTGTATTTTATAACTTATAGTGTTACAATATACAAAAATAGCGTTTTTGTATATTTCAGGAGTACATTATGAATATAGTAAACAAAGATTCTAAGAATACATTTACACGAATGTGCATAGGTGAAGCAGTAATCAGGCTTCTTAAAGACACTGATTTTGATAAGATACGCATTACCAGTGTAGCGAAATGTGCCGGTGTATCACGCATAACTTTTTACAAATATTATCAATCAATCCATGATGCACTATGCGACTATCTTAATATTATTATAATTGAATATCTGGAAGAATGTGCCAGCAACCCTGAAAGCGGGAGCTTTCTTGATTATTCACACATCCTTTTTGCACTTGAATTCTTTAACCGGTATAAGGATTATTTCCTTACCCTTTCAAGATGTGGACTTTATTCTATTCTGATTAACAGCATTAATAATTTTATGTCTGAACATTTTACGAATCCTAAGAATTACTCTGAGTACAGACTATACTGTTACTCTGGCGGATTGCTTAATGCATTTTTAAAATGGGAAGAAAACGGATGTGACTGTGATGCTGGCGAGATAGCCAGAACTCTTGAAGAACTTTATAGTTAATAAGCCACTCCTTACGGAATGGCTTAAATATTTTATAATCATTTATTAATCTGTGAATGCACTTTTCGACGTACTATAAGGAAACATATAACCTGCATAATTATCGTTGCCGTCCATGATGCCGGATATGATATGAACAGGTCATACAGTGTTCTGTGGCTTGGGAATATCACGAATATCCAGAATATTCTCATTCCTACTGTACCAATAACTGATAATATCATCGGCACTAGCGAATATCCCATTCCACGAAGTGCGCCCGGAAACAGATCCATTATTCCACATAAGAAATATGGCACTGTTGTAATTGATAATATCTCAACACCACATTTGATAACATCTTCACTGTTAGTGTATATCATAAGCACTTTATCACCAAATATATATGCACCGCAGCCAAATACAAGTGACACTCCTACTGAAAGTATTGCACAATCTATAAGCACCTTGTCCATTCTCCTGAACTTTCTTACACCATAATTCTGACTTGTAAAACTCATGCAGGCCTGTGTTACTGAATTAATTGATGCATATAGAAAACCAAGAATATTGTTGGCTGCTGTATATCCTGCCATTGCTGTTGAACCGAATGAATTAACTGACGACTGCAGCAAAGCATTTGAGAAATTAATAACTGTACTCTGTATTCCTGCCGGAATTCCAACCTGAAATATCTGTTTAAGATAGTATCCCTTTATCCTTAATTTTGAGAATCTCAACTGGTAACTTGCATCTGTCTTATTCAGACATCTTAATACAAGCACACACGATATGAACTGTGAAAATATTGTTGCGATTGCTACTCCTGCAACCCCTAAGTTAAACACAATAACAAGTACCATATTAAGGCATGCATTTATAATTCCCGCTGCTATAAGAAACATCAGCGGTCTCTTGGTATCACCAACTGCTCTAAGAACAGCCGCACCATAGTTATAAAGCATAAAAAATGGCATACCAAGAAAATATATCCTCATATACAGTGTTGAAAGGTTAATTACATCATCTGGCGTTCCCATAAGCTCAAGTGCCGGCTTAGCCATCAGCAGGCCTATCAGCGCCATCACAACTCCGCTTATTGCCGCAAATGTTATCGCAGTATGCACTGTTTCTGACATCTCTTTATGTTTGCCTGACGCATAGAATCTGGCAGCCAGTACATTTGCGCCCAACGAAACTCCTATGAAAAGATTAACAAACATATTAATAAGCGCTGTCGTTGAACCTACTGCTGCTAACGACTGGCTTCCTGCAAATCTTCCAACAACAATTATATCTACAGCATTAAACATTAGCTGTAATATTCCTGAAAGCATCAATGGCACTGAGAACGATATTAACTTATCCATTATTGTGCCATTGCACATATCTATTTCATATTTATTCTTACTCATTGTAAATTTCCTTTATAAAGCATTGGGACAGACTATTCCCAGTATCCTAGCTCAACACCTTTTTTATAGATTCCTACTCCTTTAGAATAATAACCATACGCATTAAAATGTGTCCAGTCTGAACGGAGTTTCACAGATATATATCCAAACGCTCCATATACCTCATCTATCTTTTCCTTTTTCAAACCACAATCATCCAGCCCGTTCTGAATCATGTAGACTCTTGTATTAAAGAAATGTTCTCCAAATGCTTCTCTTAGCGCTGCTTCCCATGCAGTGTCATCAGCTCCTACATAGTCATCTCCATCCTCCAGATATGACTGGCTGTTGTCTGCAAGAGATGTACCTGGATCATCCGTGTCTCCAACTATGATATAATTCTCACAACCTGTATAATCAATCACTGCCTGATACTGGGAAATAAGCTCATCATAGTCATCCCATCCACCGTTACTTCCCATCTCAATCACAAGAATATCATCCTTATGATCATATGCTGCTTTAGTTGTAACAGCAGTACCTTGTGGAATAAACATATAATCAGGCTGTTCAAGACCTGTATCATCACATATTCTGATGCTGACCATATAATCCTCTATATTATAGTCATCATCCTCCATATCTTCCCAGTAATCTTCAATATCCCGTTTCTTATCAATCTGACATAATACACCATCTATATATACAGTATCAGGATAATCATTATATTCAATACCATATCCGCTGAAATCATACATATAAACAGGATTCCCCTTATCATCCATAAGGCATACATCCTGATATGTATTCTTATTAAGATTAAGATTACGGTCAGTATGCATCTTAAGACCACCAGCTCTTCTCGCTATCTCCTCTGATGTCTCCCCTGATACACCAAAATTAAATGTATTAAGACCAGTAAGCTTTCCTAAAGTATATGGTGCAGTGTAATAACTTATATCAACTCTTCCTGCTTTAGTAAGTATATAAGCATCATCTGAGCCAAAGCCTTCCATCATGCTGTCGCCCCAGCAGGCAATTGATACAGTATCACTTGAATAATCCTTATCATCTTCATAAGGTTCTGTATAATCTTCTGTACCGATATTCTGTGAGACCTTCACAATTACATGTGTTTTATCTCCACGTGGTTTTATGATCTTAGCCATATTAATAAGATTATCTTTAGTTTCCGGTCTGCCATTCAATACCACAGCCCCTGCGGCAATACCTCCTGCAAGCAAAACCACTGCAATCCCCCATATTGCTGCTTTCTTTAATTTCATAAACTCACCTTTTCTGCCCCTTATATATCCGGCACTTCTGTTATAACACTTATTTACCCGACCTGCAAATATAATGAAGCAATAGTCCACTTAGACAAAAAAATAGAGCGGGTGATGGGGTGCCAGGTGCCTGTGGCACCTGCCTGGCACCGACCGGAGCGAAGCGGAGACCGAACCCGTGGGTTCGATTCTCATCACCCTAAAATAGTTCACTTAGATAAAAAAATAGAGCGGGTGATGGGAATCGAACCCACGTATCTAG
>NZ_QSEU01000013.1:0-91704 GCF_003466705.1 Eubacterium sp. AM46-8 | reverse complement strand
TAAAAAATTATTATCACACATTTATATAATATGTGATATAATAAATAATGTGGTGAATTAAATTCAACCAACAACTATTATGATATGATAGTGTTTCACGTGAAACATTGTATTATATGGAAAAAGAGGGTAATGTGGGAAGAATAATAGCAATAGCAAATCAGAAAGGCGGAGTTGGTAAAACAACTACTGCAATTAATCTTGCTGCATGTCTGGCTGAAGCAGGACAGAAGATACTTATTATTGATATTGATCCACAGGGTAATACAACAAGTGGGTTTGGATTATCAAAGACTGATATTGAGAAAACAGTTTATGAAGTTTTATTAAGAGAATGTGATATTAAAGAGGCAATTCAGGAACAGGTTATAGAAAATCTTGATATTTTGCCGTCAAATGTTAACCTTGCAGGTGCAGAGATTGATTTAATTGATGTGGAAAATAGAGAATATACATTAAAAGAGAGTATATCAGAGATAAGAGACAGATATGATTATATAATTTTGGACTGTCCGCCATCACTTAGTATGCTTACTGTTAATGCAATGACAGCAGCGGATACTGTATTAGTTCCAATTCAGTGCGAGTATTATGCATTGGAGGGATTAACACAGCTTATACATACAATTAATCTTGTTAAGAAAAAACTTAATCCGGATCTTGAGATGGAAGGTGTTGTATTTACAATGTATGATTCAAGAACTAATCTTTCATTACAAGTTGTTGAGAATGTTAAGGATAATCTTAAGCAGAATATCTATAAGACAATAATACCAAGAAATATCCGTCTGGCAGAGGCACCTAGCCACGGACTTCCAATAAATCTGTATGATCCAAAATCTACAGGTGCAGAAAGTTATAGATTATTAGCAGAAGAAGTAATGGGAAGAGAAGAATAAATATAATGGAGGATTGTAATAGTATGCCAACAAAGAGCACTAAAACAAGTAAATCAAGAGGATTGGGAAAAGGCATTGGTAATCTGTTTCAGGAAGAAGATACTAATGATCAGAAAGTAGTTGTTAAGGAAGTAGTAAAAGAGGTTGTTAAGGAAGTTCCTGTTCCAGCAGAGACTAAACTTAAGATTTCACAAATTGAGCCTAATAAGAACCAGCCAAGAAAAGCATTTGACGAGGATGCACTTATTGAACTTTCAGAGTCAATAAAGCAATATGGTGTATTACAGCCACTTCTTGTGCAAAAGATGGATAAGAATTATCAGATAATAGCTGGTGAAAGACGCTTCAGAGCAGCAAGACTTGCAGGCGTTAAAGAAGTACCTGTAATAATTAAAGATTATTCTTCACAGGAAGTTATGGAAATAGCACTTATTGAAAATATCCAGAGAGAAGACCTTAATCCTATTGAAGAAGCACTTGCTTACCAGCAGCTTATCAAAGATATAGATTAAAACAGGATGAAGTTGCGGAAAAGGTTGCTAAGTCAAGAACTGCAATTACTAACTCATTGAGATTATTAAAACTCGATGAGAGAGTTCAGGAAATGGTAATTGAAGGCAAATTAAGTAGTGGCCATGCAAGGGCAATTATTAGTATTGAAGATAAAGAAAAACAATACATGGTTGCACAGAAGATATTTGATGAAAAGCTTAATGTGCGTGATGTTGAAAAGCTTGTTAAAAATATTGATAAATTAGATAAACCTGTGGAAAAGGCAAAGCCAGAAAATGATTTTGTGTACAGAGATTTTGAGGAAAAATTGAAAAAAATCATGGGTACACAAGTGATTATCAAAAATAAGAATAATAACAAAGGTAAGATAGAAATTCAGTATTATTCACAGGCAGAGCTTGAAAGAATATATGATATGTTAAAGAAAGTTAATGAATAATACATATATTAATATAATATTAAATTAAGAAAAAGAAAGGAATAAATATGTTAGATGTATTTGGATTATTTAAAGTGGATACACTTTATGTAGTTATAGGTCTGCTTGTAATAACAATTGTAGCAATAGTTCTTGCAATTGTTGCAATATGTAAGGCTTGTGCTATGATGAAAAAATACGATATGATGATGGAAGGCTCTGATGGAAAGAGTATGGAGAAAATGGTAAGAAAATATACCGATGACATTATCAATCTTCAGAAGACAAGTGAAGATAATACAGAAGCAATTAAGGATATATATGAAAAAATGCAGCTTACATTCCAGAAGGTTGGTGTTAATAAGTATGATGCATTCCATGAAATGGGTGGAAAGTTAAGCTTTGCACTATGTATGCTTGATAAGAAAGACAATGGATACGTTGTAAATGTAATGCACAGCAATGATGGCTGTTTTGCTTATATTAAGGAAATAGTTAATGGAAAGTCTTATATTGAACTTGGTAAAGAAGAAGAGAAAGCTGTTAAGCAGGCACTGGCCGGACGTATGGGAGATGAAGAATTAAGTAAAGAAATTAACGATTTAATGCAGAAAGACAAAATGTAATTGAAAATATAATGAAAAAGGTGCATAATAGCATTTGGTAAATTTGATAAAATAGTGTCAATAATAGGACACAGAAATGAGGAGTAATGTTAGATTTAAAATTTGTCAGAGAAAACCCGGATATTGTTAAACAAAATATTAAGAATAAATTTCAGGACAGAAAGCTTCCACTTGTAGATGAAGTTATTGAGCTTGATGCCAAGGCTCGTGCAACACAGACAGAAGCTGATGAATTAAGAGCAAACAGGAACAAGCTTTCTAAGCAGATAGGTGCTCTTATGGCACAGGGAAAGAAGGAAGAGGCAGAGGCAGTTAAGGCACAGGTAAGTGCAGATGCAGCAAAGCTTGCTGAATTAGAGGCTTCTGAAAAGGAACTTAATGAAAAGGTTAATAAGATTATGATGACTATTCCTAACATCATAGATCCTAGTGTACCAATCGGAAAAGATGACAGCGAGAATGTTGAAATTGAGAAGTTTGGTGAGCCTGTAGTTCCTGATTTTGAAGTACCATATCATACAGATATTATGGAAAGATTCAACGGAATCGATATGGATGCAGCTGGTAAGGTTGCTGGTAATGGTTTTTATTACCTTATGGGAGATATTGCAAGACTTCATTCAGCAATTATCTCATATGCAAGAGATTTCATGATTGACAGAGGGTTCACATACTGTATTCCTCCTTATATGATAAGAAGTAATGTAGTTACCGGTGTTATGAGCTTTGATGAAATGGATGCTATGATGTATAAGATAGAAGGTGAAGATCTTTACCTTATTGGAACAAGTGAACATTCAATGATTGGTAAGTTTATTGACACAATTACACCTGAGGAAGAGCTTCCAAAGACACTTACAAGCTATTCTCCATGTTTTAGAAAGGAGAAGGGTGCACATGGTATCGAGGAAAGAGGTGTATATAGAATCCACCAGTTCGAGAAGCAGGAAATGATTGTTGTATGCAAGCCAGAAGAAAGCAAGATGTGGTTTGATAAATTATGGCAGAATACAGTAGATTTCTTTAGAACAATGGATATTCCAGTAAGAACACTTGAGTGCTGTTCAGGAGATTTAGCTGACCTTAAGGTTAAGTCTATTGATGTTGAAGCATGGTCACCAAGACAGAAGAAGTACTTCGAGGTTGGTTCATGTTCTAACTTAGGAGATGCTCAGGCAAGAAGACTTAAGATAAGAGTTCAGGGTAAGGACAAGAACAAGTACTTTGCACATACTCTTAACAACACATGTGTTGCACCTCCAAGAATGCTTATCGCATTTCTTGAGAACAACCTTCAGGCAGACGGCAGAGTCCTTATTCCAGAAGCACTCCGTATGTACATGGGTGGAAAGACAGAATTAGTACCAGTTAAGTAATTGGATTATTAAGTAATAGAAATACTGTATATAATTAAAAATGTGGATAAAACATATCAAAAGAATATGTTTTATCCACATTTTCTTAATGTTATCCACAAAATTTGTGGATAAGTGTGTTAAAATCGTGGGAAATCCACTGAAATACTGTTAAATACAGGCATTTCTCTGTGGAAAACCTTATAATAATAGGAATGTGGGAAACATTTACTGGAAATCTACAACATTTATCCACTGCTCGAGAAGTTCTTTTTCTTCTTCTTTATTCTTAGTAAGTCTTGCTGCTGCAACTAATGGGAGCCATTCATTAACATATGAACGTTTTGTGTTAGTTAATTCACAGAAAGCACTTATGTATTTTTCAGGAATATCACTCTTGTCACCAAACTGTAATTTTAGAAGTAAAAATGTATTTGCAATATCGGCAGATGCATTACCCTGTGTTGCATGTACCCAGTCAACTGCTGTGATTTCTTTGATATTTCCCTTGGCATCAGCAGTTACAATAATATTATCAGGACAATAATCTCCGTGACAAAGCTTAGTATGATTCTTCATGGAATTAAGTCTTGTAAGAAGTTCATACTTAACGCTGTTATCAAGTTCTTCAATAGAGTTAATCTGGCGGTTCATTTTATCCTTTAATACCAGAAGAAGTGGGTTAGACTTCTTCTGGAAAGATATCTGGTATTCAACCATTTTCTTAATATAATCATCAGCTTGTCAGGGTATTTTTCAATTAATTGTGTAAGAGTAGGACCTTCAACATATTCACTTGTGATAGACCATTTACCGTCAGTAACAGCAACCTCTAAAAGCTTTGGAATATTAACGCCTGCGTCTTCAACTCTAGAAGTATTAAGAGCTTCATATAAAACATCTGATTTGTTGTAGGTCTTGGCAAAGACCTTAGTAGCTTTGCCATTCTCTACATATACTGATTTTAACTTAGATTTTGCTAAATATTTTTTCATATGACATGTCTTCCTTTCTTAAAATAATAATGATGATTATTTACCATAGTAAGCCTTTAAGTACATGGCTTTCATTTCACTCATAAGAGGATATCTTGGGTTAGCACCAGTACACTGGTCATCAAATGCAGCTTCTGTCATCTCATCAAGAGTTGCAAGGAAGTCTTCCTCTTTAACACCATAATCTGCAATAGTTTTCTTAATTCCTACCTTTGCCTTTAATTCTTCAATAGCCTTGATGAGGTTTTCAAATTTCTCATCATCATCTTTGCCCTCAATTCCAAGGAAGTCAGCACATTCTACATAACGTGCTTTGCAATGTGGATACTGGTACTGTGAGAATGTTCCCATCTTGGTTGGAACCTCTGCAGCATTGAATCTCATTACATCAGTGATAAGAAGAGCATTAGCAATTCCGTGTGGAAGGTGGTGATATGCACCCAGTTTATGTGCAAGTGAGTGGCACACTCCAAGGAAAGCATTAGCAAAAGCCATACCAGCCATAGTAGAAGCTGTTGCCATCTTTTCTCTTGCAACTGCATCATGTGCACCTAATTCATAAGCTGCTGGAAGATATTCAAATATATTCTTCATAGCCTGTAATGCAAGACCATCTGTATATTCTGTTGCCATAATGGAAGCGTATGCTTCAAGTGCATGTGTAAGTGCATCAATACCAGAAGCTGCTGTAAGTCCCTTAGGCTGATCCATATGCATGTCAGCATCGATAATAGCCATCTTAGGAAGTAATTCATAGTCAGCAAGTGGATATTTCTGACCAGTTGTTTCATCAGTAATAACTGCAAATGGAGTTACCTCTGAACCTGTTCCAGAAGATGTTGAGATAGCGACAAAGTAAGCTTTCTCGCCCATCTTAGGGAATGTGTATATTCTCTTTCTGATATCCATGAAACGCATAGCCATATCAAGGAAGTCTGCCTCAGGATGTTCATACATAACCCACATAATCTTGGCAGCATCCATTGCAGAACCACCACCAATTGCGATGATTACATCAGGTTCGAAAAGTCTCATAGCTGCTGTACCTTCTTTAGCACATGCAAGTGTTGGATCTGGTGCTACATTATAGAAAGTAGTATGCATGATTCCTAAAGAATCTAACTTATCTGTGACACATTTGGTATAACCATTCTTATAAAGGAACTGGTCAGTAACGATAAATGCTTTCTTCTTACCCATTACAGTTCCAAGTTCATCAAGGGCAACAGGTAAGCAGCCCTTCTTAAAGTAAACCTTCTCAGGTGCTCTAAACCAAAGCATATTCTCTCTCCTCTCAGCGACAGTCTTTACATTAAGCAGATGTTTTACTCCAACGTTCTCAGATACTGAGTTTCCGCCCCATGAGCCACATCCAAGTGTAAGAGAAGGAGCCATCTTAAAGTTGTAGAGGTCACCGATTCCACCGTGAGATGAAGGTGTATTGATAAGGCAACGGCATGTCTTCATTCTTTCAGAGAATTCAGCAATCTTGTCTGCCTGTGTTTCAACATTAATATAAAGAGATGATGTATGACCAAATCCACCATCTGCAATCAGGTGTTCAGCTTTTGAAAGAGCATCTTCAAAATCTTCTGCCTTGTACATTGCAAGGACAGGTGATAACTTTTCATGAGCAAATTCTTCTGAGAGGTCTACAGATGTTACTTCACCGATAAGAATTTTAGTTTCTTCAGGAACAGTAACGCCTGCTAAAGCAGCAATAGTATGGGCTTTCTGACCAACAATCTTCGCATTAAGGGCACCGTTGATAATAATAGTCTTTCTTACCTTTTCTGTCTCGCTCTTATTAAGGAAGTAGCAGCCTCTGTATGCAAATTCTTCTTTAACAGCCTTGTAAACCTTCTTGTCAACAATTACAGACTGTTCAGAAGCACATATCATACCATTGTCAAATGTCTTAGAATGAATAATTGAGTTAACAGCAAGTATTACATCTGCTGATTCATCAATGATAGCAGGAGTATTACCAGCACCTACACCAAGTGCAGGCTTTCCAGAAGAGTAAGCAGCTTTAACCATTCCAGGTCCGCCGGTAGCTAAGATAATATCTGCTTCCTTCATAAGTGTATCTGTAAGCTCAAGGGAAGGAACATCTATCCAGCCAATGATTCCCTCAGGGGCACCTGCTGCAACAGCAGCTTCAAGAACAACCTTAGCTGCTGCAATTGTCGATTTCTTAGCTCGTGGATGTGGGCTTATGATAATACCATTTCTAGTCTTAAGTGAAATAAGAGTTTTGAAAATAGCTGTTGAAGTTGGATTAGTTGTTGGGATTACGGCTGCAACAACTCCAATAGGTTCAGCAACCTTTTTAATTCCATATGCCTTATCCTCTTCAATAACACCACAAGTCTTAGTATCTCTGTAAGCATTATAAATGTATTCAGAGGCATAATGATTCTTGATAACCTTATCTTCTACAATTCCCATACCAGTTTCTTCAACTGCAAGCTTGGCAAGAGGAATTCTTGCTTTATTGGCAGCAAGTGCAGCAGCAGTAAATATCTTATCTACCTGTTCCTGAGTATAAGTTGCGAAGATGCGTTGAGCCTCCCGTACACCGGCAAGCCTTTCTTCAAGAGCTTCGACTGTGTCAACAATTGGGTAATTCTCAGTTAAATTCTTTGACATAACATTTCCTCCATAACTTGATTCGTGCAATATTGATTGATAATAATTTAACAATGTCAATATAACACTAATATAATTATAAGTCAATATTCATTGTAATATTAATTAAAATATGCTATCTTTTACCTAGTAAATGGTGAATAATTATTAGTTAGATTAAGGATGGAGCGGCTTATGAACCTCTATATAAGAGCCCTTGGATTTGATAAACTTACATCAGAGGCTGAAGAGAAATTTATTAAATTAGAAATAGAAGATAATGTTGCCAATGGATTTGTTATACGTCACGATAAATTAAATCGTGGCGTTATTATCGTGCGTATCAGCAGTTCAACAGGATTATATATATATGGAAGATACGAGAAAGATACATTTATATATGAATATTATTTTCCATTTGTTGTTGGAAAAGTTGCAAGCGACAATGAAGAGATGACTATTGAGAGGCATTTGGATAAAGAATCATTCGCTGTAATATGTGATGAATTAAAGACAGGGGTTACTCTTATATTTTATCTTCAGAATGTTATGGATTATTTTGAATATATATATAGTGGAAAAGAATTTAAAGCTCCTGAATTCAATCCTGACAGAAAGAATGATATAGCAAAGTTACCAATTAAGAATAAAAAGGTTACTCTTACAGGACTGTCTCTTGGCGGAATTGTTATGCTTCCTATAAGAAAAGAGAAAAAGACTCCACGTAATAAGAAGGAAGAACTCGCCAGAAAGAGACTTATTCAGGCTGCTAAGAACGGTGATGAGGATGCCATAGAGAGTCTTACTATAGAGGATATTGATACATATAATGAGCTTTCTAACAGAGTCATGAAAGAGGATATATTCACAATAGTAGATTCGACATTTATGCCATGTGGAGTGGAGTGTGACCAGTATTCGGTAATAGGTGAGATACTGGAGCTTTACGAGGAGAAGAACAGGTACACAGGCGAAAGCATATATATTATGGTGCTTGAGTGTAACAGCCTCATAATTACAACTGCAATTAATAAGCAACATCTGCTTGGTGAGCCTGCTGTTGGAAGAAGATTCAAAGGGCAGATATGGCTTCAGGGTAATGTAAGATTCACAGATTAGAATGCCAGCATTGACCACAAGATTCAAATGTGGTAGAATTTTTCATGGTGTTTAGCCAAGTTGTTCTCATAGTTAAGTGGATATAACGGGGACCTCCTAAGTCTCAATCCCCAGTTCGACTCTGGGTGGGAACATTATTATTAGAAACAACCTAATTAAGAATAAGTAACAGAGGAAAATGTTTATGAATTATATTGTTATGGATCTTGAGTGGAATCAGAGTGCCAAGGGAAAACAATTTTCTGAGGAACATTTTCCTTTTGAGATTATACAGATAGGTGCGGCAAAAGTTAATGAGCAGCTTGATATTGTAGATGAGTGGCAGTGTATTATTAAGCCACATGTGTATACCAAGCTTCAGAATAATATTAAGAAGATTCTTGGAATTACAGAAAAAGACCTTGATAATGGAACGGATTTTGTGTCAGGTGTAACTGAATTTCTTAAATGGTGCGGTGAGGATTATACATTTGTTACATGGGGAAGCATGGATATTACGGAATTAAGACGTAACATGAAGTACTATGATGTGCCGGAGAACTTTTCTATGCCACTTCTGTATCTTGACCTTCAGAAGCTTTACAGCATTAATTTCTCAGATGGTAAGACACGCATGAATCTTAAGTCTGCGATTGATGAGCAGGGAATTAAGGGGGATGAGCATTATCATTCAGCAATGAGTGATGCAAGATATACAGCCAAGATAATGAAGACACTTGACTTTGACAGGGTTAAGAAGTTCTGCAGTATAGATACATTTACAATTCCAGAATCAAGAAAAGACGAGATATATCTTAACTTTGGGACATATGAGAAGTATATTTCTAAGGGATTTGCTACGAGGGACAAGGCTGCAAGCGACAGAACTGTACGTTCCTGCAAGTGTTTCTTATGCGGCAGGGCTATGGAAAGAACGGTAAAATGGTTTTCCACTAATTCAAAGAGTTATTATGGTCTGTTTACATGTGATGAACATGGTCTTATAAAAGGCAGATTCAAAATCAAGCAGAGTGAAGGCGGCAGATTCTATGCTATAAGAATAATGAAGTGCACTGATGAGAAGGGGGCACTTAAGATATATGAAAAGCAGATAAAAGAGAGGGAACACAGACGCAGACGTCGTCAGGCTGAGAAACTTTCAGTGCAGCAATAAAGGCATGTCAGAAAATAAACTGACATGCCTTTTTTAGTGAATTAATATGTGTTAGAACATAAGACCATATATTACAGCCAAACCAAGTATTATCTGGACAATTGTGAATCTGAAAACAACTTGTGTATCTGACCAGTCTTTATTCTTTCTCATATGGTCGTGGATTGGCGTACGAAGGTTCTTCATGAGGTTGATGTGAAGAAATCTCATGAATGAAACCTTGATAAGACCAAGTCCGCCGTCAAGGATAATTACAAGTGCCATTGGAATATAAAGCAACGGTGCATGGAGCTTGAGGAATGTAAATGCAATGAATATTCCTATTGCTCTCGAACCGGCATCACCCATAAGCAGCTTACTTGGTGATGCGTTGAACCACAGGTAGCCGAGGATACACACAACCATAATAAGAACAGTATGTCTGTAAGCTGATTCAATATTAAATGACTTAAAAAGTATATATACTGAGGCAAGTGTTACAACTGAAAGTGTACCACATAAGCCGTCAACACCATCTGAGCAGTTAGTAACGTTGATACTTACCCAGATAAGTATGATGATAAGTATTGCATAGATGATTGGATTGAGAGTTACTGTCTTTCCAAAGAATGCAAGGTCAAATGTGTTAGGGTTGTAATGCAGGTAAGTGACAGCTGCCATAACTGATATTGCAAGGTCAATAAGACCTTTCTTTAAATTACCCCATGGTGACGAAGCACTATCATCAAGGTATCCGCTGAGCATTGCGGCAAGTACAAGTATAAGATAAATGATAAGCTCGGCACTTAAGTTTACAAATAATGCACATGTGACAGTGAATGTAAGAATGAAAATCATGCCGGCACCTCTTGGTTTTCCAACCGATTTACTTCCGTTGATGGCATAAGCTCTTCCGGCATCTCTTGGGAGAAGATTCTTGCCAAGAGCAATTGCAGCTATTGTAAATGCGAAGGCAAATAAAATGCTTGCAAATGCTATGATGTTGGTGAAACTTTCGTTGACAATATAGTATATCATAAGAATTTAATACTCCTTTTCATCTTTCTAACTTATATACAGCATTTATTTCAATGCGATTTACAGTATAACATAATATATGTGAAATGAACATTTTTTTTGCTAATGAAATGTAGTAATTAATTTGCTAATGTGTTAATATACTATTAATTAGTGGGATAATCTGAGGGGACCCATGAGTGTCGTGTAAGATAATAATAATATAATGGAGGATTTTATGAAGAATATGCAAAAATACGAGCAGCTGGCAATCACAGAAGTGGATGCATATCTTTTTGGACAGGGAACTCATTATGAGATATATAACAAAATGGGCGCACATGTTGGAGTAAAAGACGGAAAAGAAGGTGTGTATTTTGCTGTGTGGGCACCTGCGGCAAGAGAAGTCTATGTTATAGGTGAGTTTAATAACTGGAATGCATATGGTTATGATATGAAGAAGATTTCAGATGGTGGAATATATGATTTGTTCATACCAGGAGCTAAAGCAGGGGATATGTATAAGTATCTTATTATTTCACAGAGTGGAGAGGCACTTTACAAGGCAGATCCATATGCTAATCAGGCACAGTTAAGACCAGAGACAGCATCAATAGTTGCCGATCTTTCAGGTTATGAATGGAAAGATTCTGAATGGGTTGAGAAGAAGAAGACAGAGAATCATCTTAAAGCGCCTCTTTCTATATATGAATGTCATCTTGGCTCATGGAAGAAGAAAGATGATGGAACAGAGGACGGATTCTATACATATAGAGAATTAGCACCTGAGCTTGCAAAATATGTAACAGATATGGGATATACACATATTGAACTTATGGGAATTGCAGAGTATCCATATGATGGATCATGGGGATATCAGGTAACTGGTTATTATGCACCTACAGCAAGATACGGAACACCTAAGGATTTCATGTATTTTGTAGATTATATGCATGAAAAAGGAATTGGTGTAATTCTTGACTGGGTGCCGGCACATTTTCCAAAGGATGCGCATGGACTTGCTAATTTCGATGGAAGCTGTGTATATGAGTATGCAGACCCTAGAAAGGGAGAGCATCCTGACTGGGGAACTAAGGTATTTGATTATTCCAAGAATGAAGTGGCTAACTTCCTTATTGCTAATGGAATGTTCTGGGTGGACAAGTTCCATATTGATGGCTTAAGAGTTGATGCTGTTGCTTCAATGCTGTATCTGGATTACGGAAGGACAGATGGAAACTGGGTCCCTAACAAATATGGTGACAACGGCAATCTCGAAGCAATCAGTTTTTTAAAGCATTTTAACAGCATGTTAAAGAAGAGATTTCCACAGGCAATAACTATAGCAGAGGAGTCAACAGCATGGCCTATGGTTAGTGGTGATCCTGACAATGGGGAATGTCTTGGCTTTACATTTAAGTGGAATATGGGTTGGATGCATGATTTCCTTGAATATATGAAGCTTGATCCATATTTCAGAAAGTTTAATCATAGCAAGATGACATTTTCATTGATGTATGCTTACAGCGAGAATTTCATTCTTGTGCTTTCACATGATGAGGTTGTACATCTTAAGTGTTCTATGCTTGGTAAAATGCCTGGTGACAGGGAGGACAAGTTCAAGAATCTTAAGCTGGCATATGCATATATGTGTGGACATCCTGGAAAGAAGCTTTTATTCATGGGACAGGAATTTGGTCAGTGGAATGAGTGGAGTGAGAAGCGTGCGCTTGACTGGTATCTGTTAGAGGATGAAAGTCATACAGAACTTAAGGATTTTACAAAGAAGTGTCTGAAGCTTAATAAGAATTATCCATGTCTGTATGCTACTGATTATAGCAGTGAAGGATTCAGATGGATTAATGCCAATGATAAAGATAATAGCGTTTTATCGTTTATGAGAATCAGTCCGGATGGAAAGAAGAATCTTCTCTTTGTACTTAATTTTACACCAGTTGAAAGAGACAGCTTCAGAATAGGAGTTCCGTTCAAGACTAAGTATAAGCTGGTTCTTGGAGATAATGAAGCTGACCAGAAGAAGACTCTTACAGCCGTTAAGGGAGATTGTGATGGATATCCGCAGTCATTGCTCATTGACTTACATAAGTATGGAATAGCTGTTTATGAGTTTAATGGTGATGTTTCTAAGGTTCAGCCAAGTAAGATATAATAATATGGCATTGAAGTCCCCGTATATTTGCGGGGACTTTTTTTGACTGAATGTGAATTTTCAGGAAAAAGTTTCGTATATAATTATAGATATGGATAAGAAGATACATTTAATAAAAATGCGCCACCAGATTACTTTACTGGGGCGCATTCTTTTATAATCTATGTCTTCTTTTGTTATAGTGTCTTCTCTGGCGCTTTCTTCTTGCATGCTCTTCAATAATATAGATAACGAACAGGATAACAGCTCCGATTCCAACGAGTATCCAGATATTAATCTTAATGCATGTCTTAGGTGTATAAGTTGATGTCACATCATTATTAATATATGGGAGCTGGCTGCCTGTGTCCGTGCCAGCTGCACAGATATTAAGTGTTGTAGTTCCTACCGTATTATCATTGTACAGGAACTTAAGATGTGTTGTCATAACACCATTCTCATTGGTCATGTCATAATTATCATCAACTGTCATTGATACATTCGACAATGAACTTTTATTAGGTATTGTGATAAATGAAGCATTTAGCCCAAAGTTTAGTGAAAGAGTTGAGAAAACAGCTGAGTTATAATAGTTGTCATTAGAGAACATTGCTCCGAGCTGGCTTCCGGTTGTTGTTGATTTCTGGAAATTCGCAAATCCCCAGTCAAAAAGGGTTTTTGTATCAACATATCTTATCTCATCTGTGGCTTCCTTAAATACAACGCATATAAGACGCATACCGTCTTTTTCTGCAAATGTAACAAGTGTATTCTGTGATTCATCAGTATATCCTGTTTTGCCACCCTTGCAGTATTCATAATAGTAGGCGCGACCCTTTAACATCTTGTGTCGGTGTCTGATTGTACGTTGTGCAGACATGTTAGTTGCAGGAATTACATATGCATCGGCAGTTGAATCAATGCTGACAAAAGAAGCATTGTTATAGCACCCTCTTGCAATCATTGCCATATCATAGGCTGTTGTGTAGTGGTCGGTATTATATAATCCGCTCGCATTGGCAAAATGTGTATTCAAAGCACCAAGTTCTTTTGCCTTGGCATTCATCATATCGACAAATGCATCTATTGAGCCAGCCACATGTTCACCGAGGGCATAAGCCATCTCGTTGGCAGAATACAGCAGAAGTCCGTGAAGAAGCTGGTTGACAGTAAATTGCTCACCTGCTTTTGAACTTAAGTTGGCATCCTCATATACATTAATTGAGTTAGCAGCTGACTGTGAAAATGTTACAACATCGTCCATATTACAGTTCTCAATAGTAAGGAGTCCTGTTAAAATCTTGGTTGTGCTGGCTGGATAACATTTTTCATGAGAGTTCCTCTCGAAAAGAATGGATCCTGTATCAGCATCAATAAGAATGCAGCTGCTTGAGTTAACATCAGGTGCATCCGGCCATACAGCCTCTGTGCTGGTTGTGTCTGTCTCGCTGTAGACTTTGTTGTATGCTGCAGCCTGGGTATCTGTTGCAAAAGCTGAGAACACCAAAACAGTGGCAGATGCCGCGCTGGCTATCTTTATAAGTAATCCTTTTAAAAATTGCTTTTTCATTATAGAGATAATTCCTCCGATTAATAAAATATACAAATACATTGTAGCCCAGGATTGTACATAAGTAAACCCCGCTTGGCAAAAAGTGATATTTATGGTAAATAATATATAGGAAACTCAGATTTCGGCTATGTCTGTGTGCGGCATGTGCTTTCAGGATGACTTCGCTTAGCATGAGTAAATGCCGCCATCTGCAAAGTCTATTTCAGTGCGTGAAATCAAACGCACTTCGTTTGGACGTGCTTTCACGCACTGAACTTGTGCAGATAGTGGCATTAACTCCTGCACAGCTTGTCATATTCAAGCGTATACCGCACACGGACATAGCCGAAATCTGAGCTAATATATAAGATAGGAGTAACGTATGAGACTTAGAAATGTACCCGGAGCAAGGGAAGTAATGATAGAGAATGAATATGTGTTTACAGAGCCAGAGGGGATGAAAGGCACATGGTCACAGGTTTTCGGTAACGATAATCCAATCCGTATTGAGATTGGTATGGGTAAAGGCACATTTATAACAACACTGGCAGCGAATAATCCTGATATTAATTATGTGGGTATTGAAAAGTATTCAAGCGTGCTTTTAAGAGCTGTAGAGAAACAGGATGAGCTTCAGCTTCCTAATTTAAGATTCATAAGAATGGATGCAGAGGCAATATGTGAGGTGTTTGGAGAGGGAGAGGTAGACAGAATATACCTTAATTTTTCAGATCCATGGCCAAAAGACAGACATGCGAAGAGAAGACTTACCTCAAGACAGTTCATGGCAAGATATGACATTATATTAAAGCCGGACGGACAGGTGGAATTCAAAACAGATAATAAAGATTTATTCGATTTTTCGTTAGAAGAGATTAAAGAGGCGGGCTGGGAGCTTCCTGTTGTCACATTTGACTTACATAATGACTCTGTACTTAACGAGGGTAATGTAATGACAGAGTATGAGACAAGATTTTCACAGATGGGCAATCCTATCTGTAAACTTATTGCAGTAAGAAATCATTAATAATAAATGCATATACTATATAAAGGCTTTGGGAGAAACATTGTGAAGAATAAAGCATTTGCAAGGAAAGTATCAGAAGTGATGTATGTGCATAAAGGAGCGAATTACAGAGTGGTAAGGTTTAAGAATTCCCTCGACGATGTCGTGAGAATCCTTAATACCAAGAAATAATGTACTAGTACTTACTAAAGGTCATCGGGCGAGTCATAAGGCTGCACGGTGACTTTTCTTTTGTCCAGGAAATGTTGCACTGTGATGTTTAACAGATAGCTTAATACAGCAAATACAGGAACTCCGAGGAACATTCCAATTACGCCAAACAGCGCACCACCTACGGTTATTGAAAATACAACCCATACAGGCTTAAGACCTGTAGTACTGCCGATGATACGAGGTCCGATAAGCAGACCGTCAACCTGCTGGATGCAGACAATCATGATTACAAATATTATAAGTTTGATAGGGCTTGCGATAACAATAATCACACCGCCAATCACGCCGCCGATGTATGGTCCGAAATACGGAATCATGTTTGTTATGCCGACAATCACGCTTATAAGCACTGCATATGGCAGCTTGAGAATCAGCATGATAATAAAGCAGATAATCATGACAATAATTGAGTCAAATGATTTGCCGATAATATAATTAATAAAAATGCTTGCACAATTCTTACAGATGATGCGTGTATTGTCTGCTGTTTTCCTAGGAAGCACGGCATATAAAAATCTCTTAAAATGATAAAAGATATTCTTATTATCAGAAATCATGTAGATGGACACGATAATTGCAATAATAAGGTTTAACACACCTGAAAGAATGGCCATGGATGTATTAAGAATGTAAGGAACCATATTGGTAAGTGCACCAGTCATGTAGTCAACAAGTTTAGGAAGAGCATCTTCAATCTTCTGATTAATGAAATTGTAATCAATAGAAGAATTGGCGTGCTTATCTTCAAACTCAGTGAACCAGTTGCGGATATTCTCGTACCATACAGGAGCCTGATTGGCAATCTCTGTAATGCTTTTGTATATTTGAGGTACAACAAAGCCTATTAATACTGCAAATGCGCCAACTGCTATCAGGTAAGCAACAAGAATTGAAAGCATTTTGGCAGCTTTCTTGGACTTGATATGGCATACCCCCATGAAGAACCTGTTATAAAGGATCTTGATAAACGGATAAAGAACAAGCGCAATCATGGCACCAATAAGAAATGGTGACAGTATATGGAATATATTGCCCAATGACTTGACGGTTGCAGGCCAGTTACCAATGAACTTATATATAAGAATTGCACCTAGCACAAAAAGCAGACCATATATAACAATTGTAAAGTATTTGCTGTTAGGCTGGAATACATTCTTGCCAACAGCTTTGTCAGGTTTTGGCGGCTGTTCCTGTTCAGAATCAAGATTAATAGCCTCAATTGGAATATTGTCAACGTGTTTTGGCTGTTGTTCGAATTTTTTTAACTTCATATCAACTCTCTTTTCTTAATAAATGTATATTAAATATAAATATTTTCTCTTAAAATTGGGAATATAATAGAATTATAAGGGGTATAAAGGCACATATCAATATAAAAAACATGGTAAAATGATGAAAAAACAAGAAAATTATAAAAAAAGATAAATTGTTCTTAAATAAATACAAAAAAGTACTTGCATTTTATTAAACCTTGCTATAGAATATCACTTGTGCTTGAGACAACACAAAAGCACAGAACAAAATAAGTTACGCACCGCTAGCTCAGTTGGTAGAGCACCTGACTCTTAATCAGGGTGTCCAGGGTTCGAACCCCTGGCGGTGCACTGGAAGGTCTTATGATTTAGGGAATCCTAGGTTGTAAGGCTTTTATTTTTATGTTAAGACAAATGTTTGACATAAATATATGAATAGAGTAATATGATAATACAAAGGAACTTACCGATAGACGGCTAGCCTTTGTAGATTAGAGAGTTAAAAAATAACTGCCCAAACTGTCCAGGCTGGGGCGGTTATTTTTTTGTCTTTTTATCAGAAAGAATAACAACAAGTGTTATAACTTCAATTAATACAAGTGTGTATGTAAGAAGATCTGAAAAAGTTAGCACGCCTATCACCTCCTTTTAAATACAACAAAAAACAACGCAATGCACCAATTGAGAATTGAAGATGTTAATATCTTGACAATGTGATATCAAAATGATATCATACAAATATCAACAAAGACACCATTAAAAGAATAATCGATAACAAGGTTAATAATCAGGGTGTCCAGGAGGTATTTTTATATGGAAGAAAAGGTTTTGAAGAAAAGCAAGAATGGTCTGGCAATGGTTACGCTGTTTATATTACTTTACGCAGCAGCTATAGCAGCAATTATTGTCGGTTCGATTATGGTTGAACAGGCAGAGACTAAAGCGGGATGGGTAGTACTTATCGTTGCAGGCGTTGTATACGCAGCAATAGGCTGGATATTCTTTATCGGTCTTAAGGTATTAAAACCACAGGAAGCACTTGTGCTTACACTTTTTGGCAAGTATGTTGGAACTATTAAAGAAGCGGGATTCTATTTTGTGAATCCGTTTTGTGTTGCTGTTAACCCGGCAGCGTCAACTAAGCTTAACCAGAGCGGTGATGTGACAGGAGATGGAAAAAAGCTTGATCTGGCAAGTATGGCAGGTGTTGCAGGAATGGCAATTGCAGCAGGAAATAATTCACAGTCAGCTAATAAGAAGATTTCACTTAAGATAATGACACTGAGCAACAGCAGACAGAAGATTAATGACTGCCTTGGTAATCCTGTTGAGATTGGTATCGCAGTTATGTGGAAAGTGACAGATACGGCTAAGGCAGTGTTTAATGTAGATAATTATAAGGAATATCTTTCATTACAGTGTGACAGCGCACTCCGTAATATTGTCCGCATGTATCCATATGATGTCGCAGAAAATGTAGATACAACGGGAGATGGAATTGCAGATGAGGGAAGCCTTCGTGGTTCAAGTGAAGTTGTAGCAGAAAGAATAAGAAAAGAAATCCAGGGCAAAGTAGCAGATGCCGGACTTGAGATAATAGAAGCACGAATAACATATCTTGCGTATGCACCTGAGATAGCAGCAGTAATGCTTCAGAGACAGCAGGCATCAGCAATAGTAGATGCAAGAAAGATGATAGTTGATGGTGCTGTAGGAATGGTAGAGATGGCACTTGAGAGATTATCAGAAAAACAGGTTATAGAGCTTGATGAAGAGAGAAAAGCAGCTATGGTATCCAACCTTTTAGTCGTCCTTTGTGGAAACAAAGATGCCCAGCCAGTAGTTAATTCAGGAAGTCTTTACTAATGGCAGATTCAGGTAAGAAACAGGTTCCTCTCCGGTTATCAGCTAAACTCTATGATGCCATTGCAGCGTGGGCAGAGGACGATTTCAGATCTGTGAATGGACAGATAGAATATCTGCTGACCGAGTGTGTACGACAGAGAAAGAAGAATGGTGCGCCAGTTCCGCACGAGCTTGATGTTCCACCAGATTTAGATATCAGGTAGAATAAAAAATGAATATATAACTATTATATATAAAACGTCCCCATACTGACATTATAAATGCTGGTATGGAGACGTTTTTAAAATATATAATATCGGATAAAACCAGGTGAAACTTAACATACTACCTTCGAAAGGAGGTGGCAAAATGTTTCCAGCATTTGACTATAATCATGAAAAAGATGAGTACAGAAACGGATGCGATAATGGGCAGGGCGATAAAGGTTATGATGACGGTGAGAATGAATTTGCCAGCAATCTTGACGAGAGTGATGTAATGCGTCCGGTCAATTCGCTAGATGATTATACAAGTTTCCTTTTGTGGGGAACTGATTTTGACGACAAGAATAATATCTAAAAATAGTATTAATAATTTATTAATCTTTGAAAGGCTGATTGACTGAATATTTTCAATGTTATATGATAAGCGAAAATGGAGGTATGAGTTTAGTATGTATGGGTATATAGTTGTTGATCAGCCAGAACTGAAATTCAGAGAATTTGATAAATACCGCTCATACTATTGTGGTCTGTGCGATTCGCTGGCAGAAGCGCATGGATTGAAGGGGCAGATTTCCTTAAGCTATGATATGACATTTCTGGTTATACTTCTTACAGGGTTGTATGAACCGGAAACTATATACTCTGAGGAACGTTGCGTCACACATCCATTAAGAAAGCATCCTGTGAGGCGTAACGTTGTTTCAGATTATGTTGCGGACATGAATGTCCTTCTGACATATTACAAATGTATGGACGACTGGTACGATGAGAAAAAGGTCTTGAAAAGAACTTATGCCGAGGTACTGAAAAGAGATATTAAAGAGCTTGAGAAGAAATATCCGCAGAAGGCAGAGATTATAAAGAAAAGCCTTTCTAAGTTGTCAGAATATGAAAAAGCACAGGAAACGAACATTGACAAGCCAGCAGAGCAGTTTGGTATACTGTTAGGTGAAGTTGCTGCCATGAAAGATGATGAGTGGAGTGATGAGTTAAGGGTGCTTGGCAATAATCTTGGCAGATTCATATATCTGCTGGATGCATATGATGATTTGGAAAAAGATGAGAAAAAGAACAATTATAATGTGTTTAAGTATCATAAGGATGTAGAGGATTTTGATACATTTGCAGAAAACATACTTAAAGCATATATGGCAGGATGTGCAAGAGCTTTTGAGAGACTGCCGATTCTTGCTAATGCAGAACTGTTAAGAAATATTATATATTCAGGTGTATGGACAAAGTTCTACGCCGCCAGAAGAAAAAGAATTGACACTGCCGGTAAGCAGTTGGAGGAACATAATGACAGATCCATATAAAGTGTTGGGAGTATCAAGGGATGCTTCCGATGATGAAGTGAAAAAAGCATACAGAACACTGAGCCGAAAGTATCATCCTGATGCTAACATCAATAATCCTAATAAGGATCAGGCAGAAGAGATGTTTAAGCTTGTGCAGCAGGCGTATAACCAGATAATGCGTGAGCGTGAGGGCGGATACAGCAGTCAGTCATATAGCCAGACGCGTTATGGTACAGGACGTTCAGACCATTATGGTTATGATGGTGATTATCAGAACCAGTCACAGGGCGGCTATGGAGATTTTGGAAGCTTCTGGGGATTCGGGCCATTTGGATTTGGCGGATATACAGGAAGCTATGGTGGCAATGGATATGGCAGTGATAATCTCAATGGCAATGATCCTACAACAGTGCATCTGAGGGCAGCAGCTAATTATATTAATAATTCAAGTTATGATGAAGCTATTAATGTGCTTAACAACATAACTGACCGGGATGGAAGATGGTACTACTATAGTGCATTAGCACATCTTGGAAAAGGAGAAGAAGCAACTGCGTTGGAAGATGCCAAGCGTGCGTTGGATTCTGATCCTGACAATATGCAGTATCAGCTGTTGTATCAGCGTATTGCAAGCGGTGGAAGCTGGTATGCAGGAAGAAGGACGCAGTATCAGGGGCCATCATCTACAACATATTGTACAGGCTGTGCTCCGTGGGTTGCACTCTGCCTGTGTTCAAATATATGTATGCCTATGTGCTGTGGCTATGGTTCAGGCGGCTATTATCCGGGAGGAAGCATATAAATAAGGGATGTTACCAGATTACTGTGTTAAGGTAACATCACCTATTTTAATGTTTAATTATATTTTTCTTTTTTAATCCATGCATCAAGGTTGTTAAATAATATATCAAACTGTACAGGTCCCATGTCCAGTACATACTGGTGGAAATTTTTAAGATTGAATTTATCAGAAAGCTCGCTTTGTGCCTTAGTCTTTAACTGCTCAAATCCTAACATTCCAAGAACATATTTGCAATAATTGCCAGGGTCAGATACGAATGCGTAATACATTTCGTGGGCGACAGATTTATCATCAAAACCATACTGGCTGATGAATCGGTAAACATCATCTTCACTCCATCCATAGTAATTAACGCCAATATCCCCTTTTGCATAAAGGCACAGGACAGTGGCATAATTAGCAGCATACATTTTGTTAAGTGTATCGTTGCCGGTCTGTGCATAATTATAAGAAAGAACTTCAACGTATGATGCCCAGCCTTCAACATATCCGCCTGGTGCAATAATGTATCTTATCCAGTCAGGGTTGGTTGCGGCAAAATACTGTGTCTGGTACATGTGTCCCGGATACCCTTCATGTGCAAGTGTAGGATATAATTCACTCGCAGAAGTGCCTGAAGAATTGATGTATATTGAATTGATATCAAGGTTATCAAGCTGCGGAATAAAGTACATAGCCGGACTGGTGTAGTCCTCAAGCGCCTTTGACACATATTTGATATTATAATTCACATCTGGAATCTCAGGAAAATCATCGGTTATTCTTTTCTTAAGGTCGGTAAGTATGCCAACCGGGTCTGTCATATTGAATGAAAATGTGTCAAATTTATCAAGAATAGAGGAGTCTTTAAGTGCAAGTGACTGCATTTTAAGCATATATTTCTTGAGGTAAGAATCAACCAGCTTATCATATTCGTCAACAGATTTGCTCCAGCCAAGTGTTGAAGAGAGTATATATTCAAAATACCGTGAACCATCAGGATAATTGCATAAACCGCCTGAATATCTGTTAGTGCCTTTCAATGAAGTAAGCGCATTTACAAGGGACTGATATCCTGGAATTACATGTTCATTGACTGCGGACACATTTTTAGCTTTATAATCTGCAATATCCTGTGAAGAAAGTCCGTCAACAGAAGCAAGCTTTTCGTTAAAGGTTGATATCATTGCACCATCTGGCAAACCGGCAGTCTCAAGGAATGATTTGCAACTTTCAATTACCTCATCGGCAAGGGTATCTTCCATAAAATATCCGTTGTCAGCACGAAGCTTCTCAAATGCAGCCATATTTTCAAAATATCCGTCAACATCGCAGAGCAGTTCAATATATTCGTCAATATCCTTCTTTTCTTCAAATGTGTATTCAGCAAAAAGCAGTGGCAGCTGGACATGAATACCTGTAGTTGTCTGAAGCTGTGTATTAAACATGTACAAATCACTGTATTCCAGCTCATTTTCTATATACATAAGAAGCTCATCAAGCGTAATCTGCTGTTTAGCGGAGAGTGTGCTTCTGTCAAATGATTTAAGCGTTGATATTATGTCGGTGTAATCTGAGGTATCATCGGGATTGTCAAGGTCGTAGCGGCCAAGAGTAATCTCATAATCGTTAATTCCGAAATTCTTGGGGTGTTCGACATAGGCATGCAAAGATACCATGTCGGCACTTAACAGGTCGGCAAACAGGTTGTTTACATATTCCGTGAAATCAGCGTTATCCTCGGCGGCAGATATGATGTTTTCTGATATCTGCTTGTGATTCCAAGGCAGGCTGCAACCAGACAGGGTAATTACTATTATAAAAACTATCAGCAGGCTCACAGTCTTGTTAAGAAATTGATGTAAAAGGCAAAATTGTTTATTATGCATACTAATCCTCATTTCTGTCTTAATTAATATTATAAGAAATACTGATTTATTATTCACATATTGTATCATACTTAATACAGACTTGACACTTATTGTAAATTTTTCTATGATAAAGTTTACGGATAAATGATTCACACTACATTTGCGTTATAGCGATGAATTAGAATAATAGATTATGGAGGAAATGATATGCCACAGAGTAAAGGTCCATTTTATATGACAACAGCTATTGCCTATACATCAGGCAAGCCACATATCGGTAATACTTATGAAATCGTTCTTGCAGACAGCATTGCAAGATTCAGAAGACAGGAAGGCTATGATGTATTTTTCCAGACAGGAACTGACGAGCATGGTCAGAAGATTGAGCTTAAGGCTGAAGAAGCTGGAATTACACCTAAGGAATTTGTTGATAATGTTTCAACAGAAATCAAGAGAATCTGGGATCTTATGAATACTTCATATGATAAGTTCATCAGAACAACAGATGATTACCATGAGAAGCAGGTTCAGAAGATTTTTAAGAAACTTTATGATCAGGGAGACATTTATAAGGGTTCATATGAAGGCATGTACTGTACTCCATGTGAGTCTTTCTGGACAGAGAGCCAGCTTGTTGATGGAAAGTGTCCTGATTGTGGACGTGAAGTTAAGCCAGCTAAGGAAGAAGCTTATTTCTTCAAGATGAGCAAATATGCCAACAAGCTTATTGAGCATATCAATACACATCCGGAATTCATCCAGCCTGTTTCAAGAAAGAATGAGATGATGAACAACTTCCTTCTTCCTGGACTTCAGGATTTATGTGTATCAAGAACATCTTTCAAATGGGGTATCCCAGTTGACTTTGATGACAAGCATGTAGTTTATGTATGGCTTGATGCCCTTACTAACTATATCACAGGTATCGGATATGATGCTGATGGCAATTCTTCAGAGCAGTACAAGAAGTTCTGGCCAGCAGACCTTCACCTTATCGGTAAGGATATCATCAGATTCCATACAATTTACTGGCCAATATTCCTTATGGCACTTGGAGAGCCACTTCCTAAGCAGGTATTTGGACATCCTTGGTTATTACAGAATGATGGTAAGATGAGTAAGTCTAAGGGAAATGTTATCTATGCAGATGACCTTGTAGACCTCTTCGGCGTTGATGCTGTACGTTACTTTGTTCTTCACGAGATGCCATTTGAGAATGATGGTGTTATCTCATGGGAGCTTATGGTTGAGCGTATGAACTCAGACCTTGCCAACACACTTGGAAATCTTGTAAACAGAACAATTGCAATGTCTAACAAGTATTTTGGCGGAGTTGTTAATAAGACTGGCGTAGAGGATGCTGCAATTGACGGCGACCTTAAGGCTGTTGTAACAGCAACAAGAGATAAGGTTCAGGCAAAGATGGCTACACTTCACGTAGCAGATGCTATCACAGAAGTATTCACACTCTTTAAGAGATGTAACAAATATATTGACGAGACAATGCCTTGGGCTCTTGCAAAGGATGAGGCACAGCAGGACAGATTAGCAGAAGTGCTCTATAATCTTGTTGAGAGTATTACAATCGGTGCTAATCTTCTTAAGTCTTTCATGCCAGAGACTACAGATAAGATTCTTGCACAGCTTTATCCAGATAATCCAGAGGCAGGAGTAAGAGATTTTGATGACCTTGCAACATTTGGCTTAAGAGAAACAGGACTTAAGGTTACTGAGACACCAGAGATTCTTTTCGCAAGACTTGACTTCGAGAAGGACCTTAAGGAAAAGGTTGAGGCTATTCAGGACGCACAGAAGAAGGCTAATGGTGTTACAGAATATCCACAGGTTGAAGTTAAGCCTGAGATTACATTTGATGATTTTGAAAAGGTTCAGTTCAGAGTTGCCAAGGTTCTTACATGTGAAGCTGTTAAGAAGACAAAGCTTCTTAAGTTCGAGCTTCAGATTGGTGATGAGAAGAGAACTATCGTATCAGGTATCCAGAAGTACTATAAGCCAGAGGAGCTTATTGGTAAGAAGTTAGTTGTATGTACTAATTTAAAGCCAAGAAAGATCTGTGGTATTGAGTCACAGGGAATGATTATCTCAGCATGGGATGATAAGGATAACTTATCAGTTCTTACACTTGAGAAGGATATTATTGAAGGCGCAGAGATTGGCTGATAGATATGAAGATATTTGAAACTCATGCTCATTATGATGATGAAAGATTTGATGAGGACAGAGATGAACTTATAAGAAGCATGCTTAGTGATACAGGGGAGCTTGATTACATTGTTAATGTAGGTGCAAGCCGTCAGGGCTGTGAGGCTTCCCTTGCACTTGCTGCACAATATGAAAAGGTATACGCAGCGATTGGTTTCCACCCGGAGGATATTGTCAGATTGAAAGAATCGGACATTGAATGGCTGGAAAACATGCTTGGTGAATCTAAGACCAGAAAGATTGTTGCACTTGGAGAAATCGGACTTGATTACTACTATGTGTCAGATGATGCAGATATGGCGGCGGCTGAGAAGAAGCAGCAGCGTGAATGGTTTGCAGCACAGATGAATGTAGCGTACCGTACACATATGCCGGTAATGATTCATTCAAGAGATGCATGTCAGGATACAATCGACATATTAAAGAGTAATCACGGACAGGAGACAGGTGGAATAATTCACTGTTATTCATACAGCAGGGAAGCCGCAAGAGATTTTCTTAACATGGGCTTTTCTATAGGAATCGGCGGTGTTCTTACATTTAAGAATGCCAGGAAGCTTGTGGAAGCAGCAGCGTATATACCCATGGATAGAATTGTTCTGGAGACAGACAGTCCATATATGGCACCTGAGCCTAACCGAGGTAAAAGAAACGACAGCCGCAATATAAAATATGTTGCAGAAAAGCTGGCGCAGATTAAAGGGCTTGATACGCAGGAGGTTATTGATGTTACTAACCAGAATGCGAGAAGGCTGCTTTTTGGTGCTGAAACCTATAAGTTATAATAAAACGGCTATTTAGTAGGTCTTTTAACGTGGTTTTTATTGATAAAGCCATGAAAACACCTACTAAATAGCCGTTTTTTGTTGTTATATAGGTCTTTAGTCTGGAAATAACCTGTTTTACGAGAATTTTGCTGTAAAAAAACCTACTAAAGTTGCGAAAATGCGACTACTTATAGGTATCATGTTATTTAGCACAGCAGGTTGCTAAGCTCTGCAAACTGCTCAAGTGTAAGGGCTTCGCCGCGGATAGTAAGCGGAAGTCCCATAGTTTCTAATGCGTTGGTAAGAGCTTCTTTAGTGATGCCGATGCCGGAATTGCCGACACTGTTAAGCATAGTCTTGCGGCGCTGGTTAAATGATGCTCTTATTATCTTGAACATAAGATGCTCATTCTTAACATCAACAGGTGGAGTCTTGAAGCGCTCAAGACGGATAACCGCTGAATCAACATTAGGACGAGGCATAAAGCAGCTTGCAGGTACATTAAGCACAACCTTAGGTCTGGCGTAGAACTGTACAGCAAGTGAAAGTGCGCCATAATCTTTAGTTCCAGGACCACACTGCATGCGGTCAGCTACCTCCTTCTGAACCATGATAGTTATACTGTCTAATGGTACATGGCTCTCAAAAAGTCCCATAATAATAGGTGTTGTTATATAGTATGGAAGGTTGGCAACAACCTTGATTGGTCTGCCTTCATTCTTCTCATCTGCAAGCTTCTTGATATCAAGCTTTAAGATATCTTCATTGATTACTGTTACATTGTCATAATAAGAAAGAGTATCTTCTGTAAGAATAGGGATAAGCTTCTTATCAATCTCAACGGCAACAACTTCTCTGGCATTCTCACACAGAATCTGTGTCATTGTTCCAATTCCAGGGCCGACTTCAACAACGAAATCGTCTTTCGTAACGCCTGCTTCACGGACGATTTTCTCAACAACATTTTCATCTATAAGAAAGTTCTGACCGAACTTTTTCTTGAAATCAAAACCATATCTGTTAAGCACGGCAATCGTGTTAGTTGGGTTGCCGAGGTGCATAACATTATTATATTTATTATCGCTCATATTGCCTCCAATCTATAAGAATAATGTTATGAAACTTAATAAAAAATGTCAAGTTGTAATATTTTCAGAACACATGGCATAAGGTGCAAAAGAGAATTAATTATGGCGGAGGTTTATTGTGGATTATCAGCGTCTTGTTTCATACATATATTCATATCCGGAAGGAGTAAAGGGGAGAAATGTAGGATTTGCAAAGGCATTAGTTCATCAGGGCAGTTCAAGTTAAACATCAGTTTGAGAGGAGTTAAGACGGACAGTCCGGAAATGTTTGGAATATATATGATGGTTACTGACGGTGGTTACAGGCTTATAAAGCTTGGGGAATGTCTTGTGAAAATGGGACAGATGGAATACAGTGGAATATTCAATCCTGATAATATCGATGAAACCGGTTATGGATTTAAGGATATATGCGGGCTTGCGGTTGCAAGGGAGGATGCAAGATATGATTGTATGATGTCTATGTGGAAGGATGAGGACGTAACACCTGACATGCTTGTGTTCTCAGGAATGGATGCAAAGAAACAGGTGGAAGCCGGAATAGTTATAAAAGAGCGTATGAGACAGAGTGAGGAGGAAGAGCGGGGACAGCAAATGTCAGAGTCTGTTCTGGCAGAATCGTTAAGGTCAGAAACGGTAAGACCGGAGCTGGCAGAATCGCAGATGGCTCAGGCAGAACCTGCTGTGTCAGCGGGCAGACCGCAGACAGTTCAGTCAAAACAGGCCGAAGCATACAGACCACAGACAGGTGTGACCGCGGAAAGTGTAAACGAAAGTGACATATCCACAGAAGATATAAAGGCTGCCGGAGCAGCAGCTAAAATACCTGCGGAAACACAACATTTGCAGCAAAAAGCACACAGGGCCGATACAACGCGGCCAGATCCTTTGAAAAGCTTTTTGTGCGGGCTGATTATATAGATGCATTCGATGATGATTACTTCTATGATTGTATAGAAGTGTCGCCAGAGAAGTTAAAGTGTCTTAACCAGAATGAAATTGATATCGCGGGAAACAGCTTCCTGCTGCATGGCTATTATAATTTCAGGCATATACTTTTTGGAAGAGTGCGCGATAACCTTGATAATACTAAATATTTCATTGGTGTTCCGGGAATGTACTGCAACCGTGAACGCTACATGGCTTCAATGTTTGGCTTTAATAATTTTAAGAAGAGCCACAGGAGTGACTACGCCAATCCATATTTTGGATACTGGTATCAGGAAATATAATCAGGCATTGGCATCTTTTTTCTTGCTTTTACGCAGCTCCTTAAAAAATGTTGTGAGCATTTCTGAACATTCTTCTTCACATACACCTTTAGTGATCTCGCACTGGTGATTAAATGTTGGATCTGAAGGATGTTAAGTATAGAACCGGCACATCCGGCTTTAGGGTTCATTGAGCCGATAACAACTCTTGGAATTCTTGCCTGAACAATAGCACCTGCACACATTTGGCAAGGTTCAAGTGTAACATATAAAGTGCAGTCCTCAAGACGCCAGTCGTTCATGTAGCGGCTGGCTTTCTTAATTGCAGTAATCTCGGCATGGCCGAGAGAGGTTTTATCAGTGTTACGGCGGTTGTAGCCTCTTCCTATAACCTTTCCTTCATACACAATCACACAGCCGATAGGCACTTCATTGAGTTTATAAGCCTTCTTAGCCTGCGTGATTGCCTGTTTCATATATCTGTAATCATCTTTATCAAAAACCACCTGAGTATTCTCCACTAGATTATCCTCCACAAAATATTATAAAAATTTTAACTTTTTTGTGAAAATGCGTCAACTTATCAGGAACATTTTTCGTATTAATAATAAAAGGAGGGGACGTGCGCAGAATTATGATTGCAATGGAACTGATTAGTAGTATAATGATTATATCAGCAGGCAGTATCGTGGGGATCAAAAGTCTTATACTTCATGCATCGGTAGTATAATTCATGATTGTGCGTTATGTGACAGAGCTGGTATGCGAGCTTGTAATTATGCTGGTTATGATGAAGGTTGGAAAATCTTTAGGAAAGAGAAGGTACAGGGTATGAAATTAGAGGTAAGGAATTTAAAGAAAACTTATGGTACAGTTCAGGCACTGAAGGGGATTAATTATACATTTACACCGGGAGTATATGGTATTCTTGGTGCTAATGGAGCAGGAAAGAGTACTATGATTAATCTTATCACTGATAATGTATCAAGAGACAAGATGAATGGTGGAAGCATTCTTTTTGGAGAGGACAGTGCCGAGGAAGATATATTAAAGCTTGGCAAACAGTTCAGGGGATTGGTTGGATACATGCCGCAGCAGCAGGGGTTTTATGAGGATTTTTCGCCTAAAGCATTTCTTAAATATATGGCAGAGATTAAGGGTGTTAAGAAGATTAAGACTACTGATGAGAATGGCAATGAGGTTGTTAAGACGGTCAACCAGCAGATTGACGAGTTGCTTGAGGTAGTTAATCTTACTAAGGTTGCATATAAGAAGATTGGAGGATTTTCAGGAGGAATGAAGCAGAGAGTGCTGCTTGCACAGGCACTTCTTGGCAATCCTAAGATTCTTATACTTGATGAGCCGACAGCAGGACTTGACCCTAAAGAGAGAATTTCAATCAGAAACTATATTGCAGAGTTGTCTAAGGACAAGATAATTCTTTTCGCAACTCATGTTGTAAGTGATATTGAATGTATTGCAGATAAGGTACTGCTTCTAAAGAGTGGAGAGATAATTGCAACAGGAACACCGGTTGAGCTGATTGAAAGCATGGCTGGAAAAGTCGGTGAGATAACATGCACGCTTGACGAGGTCGGTGAGCTGCAGAAGGAATACAAGATTGGCAATATCAGACAGAGAAAGAACGGTCTTGCATTAAGAGTTGTAGGTGATGAGCTGCCAGAAGAAGCAGTAAAAGTTGGAGATAATATTGACCTTGAGGATGTATATCTGTATTATTTTGAGTAGAATATTGGAATATCAGATTGTCAGGGAGAAATATCATGGAACTTATTAAAGGAAGACCTGCCGATGAAACAGGAAGATTAGAAAAAGAAATCAGAGTATATGATTTGTTGGACAAGCTTGGAATGGAATATTACAGAACAGACCATGAGCCTGCTACAACAATGGAAGTGTGTAATGACATAGATAAGATTCTGGACACACTTATATGTAAGAATCTTTTCTTATGTAACAGACAGAAGACGAATTTTTATATGCTTATGATGCCGGGTGACAAGCCATTTAAGACAAAGGATCTGAGTAAGCAGATTAATTCAGCGAGACTTTCATTTGCAGATGAATCATATATGGAGGAATTCCTTGATATAACACCGGGTTCGGTATCCATAATGGGACTTATGAATGATACGGATAATCATGTGCAGTTACTGATGGATAAGGAAGTGCTTGAGGGAGAATCTCTCGGATGTCATCCCTGCATCAATACATCAAGTCTTAAGTTAAAGACTAAGGAAGTGATGGAGAAATTCCTTCCGGCTGTTCATCATGAGGCGGTGATAGTTGAGCTGCCTAGGTATGAAGAATCTAAGGATGAGGGATAGGAATAATATGTTTGGAGTAATACGTTTAAGGTAATGGTTTAAGGCAGCTTCTGCGTGGATTGCGGAGGCTGTCTTATTTTGTCAACGCTTCACACCTTGACAACAGGCATATGTAACAAGTATAATTGAAATACCGTGCAGCCGGGGTAGTAGCGGCACCTTGAACCTGCAATCCGCTATAGCAGGGGTGATGTTCGGCAGAGGGCTGATGTTTATGGAGCAGCCCGGTGTAAGTGGTGTTGACATTTGGGTCTTTCACGACGGAAATCCACGAACCATGTCAGGTCAGGAATGAAGCAGCATTAAGTGGAACCTTCCGGGTGTTGAAAGGGTGCCTGGATCGAGCTAACTGCATCGGTAACGTCTGTGGACTGAAGTTCGAAGCCGGACGCACGGCTTTTGTTATTAAAATGTTACTCGTCGCAGCTAATTTAGGAATGTCAGGCAGATTCGTCATGCTTGCACGTAAGAAGCTGTATGATATTCCTAAATTATCCTGCGAAGCAGGAACTTAACCGACATAAGTAAAACATAAGCTGCGAAGCAGCGACAGACGCCGGAGGCGGATGGTTTTACGCATGAGGTTAAGGGCTGCGAAAGTAGATACAACGCAGAGGGAGGTAACCATGTCATATCAGGCTTTATACAGAAAATGGCGTCCTGACAATTTCAATGATGTCAAAGGACAGGATACAATAGTAACAACCCTGCGAAATCAGATTAATGCAGACAGAATAGGCCATGCATATCTGTTCTGCGGAACGAGAGGAACTGGTAAGACATCAGTTGCCAAGATATTTGCGAAGGCAGTTAATTGTGAGCATCCGGTTGATGGCAATCCTTGTGGGGAGTGTCCGACATGCAAGGCGATTGCGGCTGGAACAAGCATGAATGTAATAGAGATAGATGCGGCATCTAACAATGGTGTCGATAATATAAGACAGATAAGAGAAGAAGTACAGTACTCACCGACAGAAGGAAGATTCAAAGTCTATATAATTGATGAGGTTCATATGCTTTCTATAGGAGCGTTCAATGCACTGTTAAAGACATTGGAAGAACCTCCTGCATATGTAATATTTATACTGGCTACTACAGAAGTGGCGAAGATTCCTATTACAATCCTTTCAAGATGTCAGAGATATGACTTCCATAGGATAACAATAGAGACAATTGCAGGCAGGCTGTCAGAACTTATGAAGGCGGAGGGACTGAATGTAGAGGATAAGGCAATAAAATATGTTGCCAAAGCTGCAGATGGTTCTATGCGAGATGCGTTAAGTCTGTTAGACCAGTGTCTGGCATTCTATCTGGGGAAAGACCTTAAGTATGAAAATGTATTAGATGTTCTTGGGGCAGTTGACACGGCGGTATTTAGTAAAATGCTTTCAACAATCCTGTCAGGAGATGTTGCTGTGTGCATGTCACTTATGGAAGATCTGATAATGCAGGGAAGAGACCTTTCACAATTTGTTACAGATTTTATATGGTATCTTAGAAATCTGCTTCTTATTAAGACAACCAAAGATGCAGAAAGAATTGAAGACGTAATAGAAGTATCAGCAGATAATCTTGAAGACCTGAAGAAAGATGCACAGAATGTAGATATAGATACACTTATGTATTATATAAGAGTGTTGTCAGAATTATCGAATGACCTGAAGTTTTCTACACAGAAAAGAGTTAAGACAGAGATAACATTTATAAAGCTGATGCGCCCGGCAATGGATAACAGTCAGGATATTGGCGATGTTGTAAGCCGTGTGACAATGCTTGAAGGGCAGTTACAGAAAGTACTTGATGATATTAAAAGCGGTAAACTTGTAAGCGCAGCAGGTATGGCGGGTGGCGCTGAGGGAGGCCAGGCAGCAGTACAGCAGCAGACTCCAAAGAAGCCTGTAGTTAAGCGTGTATATGACGCTGTTCCGGAAGATGTTAAGGCAATAGCGGCAGGCTGGAAGGATATCATAGCAACGATAGACGACCCGGTTAATCAGACATTTTTACAGGCTGCACATGTTACATTAGCAGAAGATGGAATTAGTCTTGAAATTATGGTAGAATCACTTAGTGCCTATAATTCACTCAGCAGACAGGAAGTTATGGAAAGCATAGAGAATGTCATTGAGGAGAGAACAGGAGTAAGGGTTTCAATTAAAGTGACTAAGCTTAACGATGATGAGGATTTCCACAGCAGATTCGTGGACCTTAAGGAACTCGTAGGCATAGATATAGAAGTAGATGATAAGGAGGAACTTATATAATGGCTAAAAGAGGTGGTTTTCCAGGAGGAATGCCTGGTAATATGAATAATCTGATGAAGCAGGCACAGAGAATGCAGCGTCAGATGGAGGAGCAGCAGGCAGAGCTTGAGAATAAGGAATTCAGTGCGACAGCAGGCGGCGGAGTAGTTGAGGTAACTGTTACAGGTAAGAGAGAAGTATCTAAGGTTAAGATTGACCCTGAAGCAGTTGATCCAGATGATGTAGAGATGCTTGAGGATTTAATCGTAGCAGCTACTAATGAAGCTTTAAGAAAATGCGAAGAAGAGTCACAGGCACAGATGGCTAAGATTACTGGAGGACTTGGAGGATTAGGCGGAGGCTTATTCTAATGGACATCTACAGTGGTCATATTAACAGATTAATTGAAGAATTGTCGAGATTACCAGGGGTTGGGGCGAAGAGCGCCCAGCGCCTGGCATTTCACATTATAAACATGCCTGAGTCTGAGGTTAAGAGCCTTGCAGACACAATGATTGATGCAAAGCAGCATATTCACTACTGTAAGGAGTGTTTTACACTTACAGATGAAGAACTGTGTCCGATATGCCGCGACCAGAAAAGAGACCATAAGACAATTATGGTAGTTGAACATACAAGAGATATGGCGGCATATGAAAAGACAGGAAAGTACGAGGGCGTATATCATGTTCTTCATGGAGCAATAAGCCCGATGCTTGGAATCGGACCGGCTGATATCAGGTTAAAGGAGCTTATGGTAAGGCTTCAGGGAGATGTTGACGAGGTTATTATCGCAACTAATTCCAATCTGGAGGGTGAGACAACAGCAATGTACATAAGCAAAATGATAAAGCCAACAGGAATTAAGGTGACAAGAATTGCAAGCGGAGTTCCTGTCGGCGGCGATCTTGAATATATCGATGAGGTTACACTTTTAAGAGCATTAGACGGAAGAACCGAGCTTTAAATTTGGTGAAGAACCAAGCTTTAAGCTTAATGCCCTGGCGCACCGGGCGTTAAGACAATATGTGTAAAATGTGTGCGCAGAAATGAAGAATACTATGGCAGAGAATATGACAGGTGATATCATATCGGATCACCGTGAACGAATGCTTAATCTGAAGAAATATTATCCTTTCTTCAGACTGATAGATACATCATTTTCTAATTTCAAGGATGGCAAATACGAAATCCTTGATATGGGGTATATAGTTATGGCAGTTCTCCGTTTCTTTATAGAGGAGAATAATTTTAAGGAAAAGGATGTTACATATCCCGAATATCTCGATTTCTTAAGGCTGATACTTAAGAGAGATTTCGGGCTTGATTTGAATGAACAGGACAGCAAGGAGATTGCTGATTATATATTTGACAAGATAAAGAATGATGGCAGACCATTTGAATTTTCGTATTTTGACCCGGTGGACAGGAAAAAGAGAGTCTCAAGAATGAAGATTATTGAGAGCTCGATAAGGGACAATACCGTGTGGTATTCGATAAGTCCGGATGCTATTGAATTCTATCTTGATACCAAGGAAATCAAGGACGAGAGCAGGATAAGCGTATCCCAGCTTCTTCTTGAAAAAATGATTAATTCACAGAACTTCCGTGGCGGAGTTGAAGTGGTTGAAAGAATCAACGAAGAGGTCAACCGCCTTAAGTTAAAGAAGAATGAAGTGCTGACAATTCTGTCGGGTGATGTATTTGCAGGAATAGAGGCTTATGAGGAATTCGTCAAGACAGGAATGAAATGGTTTGATGATGAAGAAAAGCTTTTTAAGAAGAACCGTGACCTTATTGCAAAATCAATCGAGAAGCTTAATGCATCGGGCAGCACAGGCGAAGGCTATTACAGGACGATGAACGAAATATACAGTCTTGAGACTCAGCTTAAGCAGGCAATGAACAGGCACAGCGAACTTTTAAAGGATTGTACAGAAATGCAGAAGATGACCGATGACGCAGTAAGACGCGCCAAGCTTGGCAGATTAAGAAGCCATATGGATTTCACATCGGCACTTTCAGATATGATTAAGAGGGATAATGCAGATATATTAGTCACAATGTTAAGTCCGCTTCTAAAGCCGAACATAAGAAAGACATTTGACCTGATAAGCATTGATGATGCGCTTATGGTGAAGCCTCCAAGATATGAGGAGAAAGAGCTTATAAGCAATGAAAGACCGGAAGATATTGAATTCGCAGATGAGATTGAAGAAAAGAGAATTAAGGACAATTACATATTCCTTATGAAAAATCTCATTGCGTGTTTGAAAAAATCGGACATTATAACACTCGGTCAGTTTGCAGATGCAATGAAGAGGGCGTATGGTGAGCAGATTCTAAGAAATGCAGATTTCTTCTCTTTCTTTGTTAATCTGTGCCAGAAGGATGAGTACCAGCTTGGCGGTGATGCGGGAGAAGATACATTTCTTGATGCATACTTAGGGGAAGGCTTTAAAGATACGGAAAGCTTTACATTTGCAATAAGAAAAGGGCTTGGCGGGCAGGTTATATTGTCGGATAACTGTATGATGGCAGATGTTGAATTGGTACGAAAGGAAGCACATGGAGAATAGAAATCTAGATAAGGCGCTGGACATAGTTTCCAAGCTTATCACAGGGGAAAATGTGTCTGAGAGGGGCGGGAATGCAGCTCTTTATCAGGAATACAATAATAATGCAGAAGTGTATGACATCGTTCATATGTCACTTAAGAAACTTAATCTTAACATATATGAATATAACAATGGTCTGTATGTGAGTGCAGGTGATAATAACAGGGTGTTTGGATATTCCAACGAGGAATTAAGAAATGTACTTGGATTAAGAGTTAATAAAGAATTATATCTTGCGTATTTCATAATCTACAACATAATAACAGAGTTTTATTCAGATACAATGAGTTCAACTTATGCTGAGTTCATAAGACTTGAGGACATCATTAAAAATGTTGATAAGACAACAGGTGGTATTGTCGATAAGAGCGCAGGGCTTGTGCTTGATGAGGTTGAGGAGAACAGCTTTAAGCAGATAGCACTTACATGGGACGAGCTTCCGGTGACAACAGTAGAGGATCAGACAGGAGCGAGAGCAGCAAGAAATTCAAAGTCGGGTATGGTAAAGCTTGTGCTTAATTTCTGCGTTGCGCAGGAACTTTTAGTTGAGAGTCAGGACAGATATTATCCGACAGACAGATTTAGAAGTCTTATAGAGAATTATTTTGATGATTACAGAGGACGATTTGCCGAACTTATGAATGGAGGACGCGATGCCACAGATTAACAGAATCAGAGTTAATAATGTTAAATATAATTTCGGTACACAGGTGTACGACGATTTCGTGATGCGCTTCAACTGCCAGAATACTATATATGACCTTGCCAATGGCGGTGGTAAGAGTCTGCTTATGCTGCTTCTTATGCAGAATATGCTTCCTAACTGCACACTTGATGACAAGCAGCCTATTGAGAAGCTTTTCAGACAGGGAAGCGGTAATACATGTATTCATTCTTTGGTTGAGTGGAAGTTAGATCCATGTTATCAGAAGGATGGTTTCAGGTTCATGACAACTGGTTTCTGTGCAAGAAAGGGAAGAGGCACAGACGATGAGAATCAGGATGGACAGGAACAGACAGCTGCACCGACAGCAAGTGTTGAATACTTTAACTACTGCATATTCTACAGGGAGTTTGGCGATAACGATATTAAGAATCTTCCACTTGTAAGTAATGGAGAGAGAATTACATATAACGGACTTAAGGCTTATCTTCGTGACCTTGAGAAGGGCGGGTACAAATATGTTGTTAAGATATTTGACAGAAAAGGTGATTACCAGAGCTTCATAAGCAACTACGGAATATATGAGAGTGCATGGGAAATTGTGCGTGGAATTAACAAGACAGAGGGGCATGTAAGAACATATTTTGAGTCAAATTATAAGACAAGCCGTAAGGTTGTTGAGGATCTGCTTATAGAGGAGATTATCCAGAAATCCTTCAATAACAAGCTGTCAGTTGATAATGATGAGGGCATGATGGCTCAGACTCTTATGGATATTAAGGACAAGTTAGTGGAGCTTTCAAAGAAACACTCACAGCTTGGAGCATATGACAGCCAGATTGCAGCTATCGACAGTTTTAAAGAATATCTGTCGACATATGAAGCATTTTACAACAGAAAAGAAGAAATAGAGAAGCAGCTATATGACCTGCTTCTTGTTGCTATGCGGGAAAGTGATAAGAAGGATAAGGAACTTAAGAGTCAGGATGACCTTATCACTAAGATGTATGATGAGCTTGCACACGAGAAGGAAGCTATAGCAGTTGCAGAGGTTATGTCTGAAAAGAATTCGATGGCAGGAGTTGAGAGCCTTGTTAATGAGACAAGAAAGGCACTTGAACTCAAGAATACTGCAATTGAAGAGGCAAGAGGAAAGCTTTCTTTGATGGAGTCTGCGGGTGATTATAAAGATTATGCAGAATACGAGAAGTCTTATAAAGGACTTCAGATTGCGATAGATAACAGATTAAGAGAAGATACTGATATAACAGCAGAGTTAAAGATACTTGCTGCAGGTTACAGAAAATTCTATGAGACAGAGACCAGAAGACTTAAGGAAAAGCTTGATATAGCAGCTAACCGTGTTAAGGCTCTGGAAGTCAGATTATCAGAGGCTAAGGATAACCTTAGAAATGCTGACAAAGAGGCGGCAGGTCTTGGCAGTCTTTCGGATAATCTTGAGAATGAGATACAGGAATTACATACACAGCTTGGAGCAGCTTTATCAGAGGCAGGAACTGTTGTATGTGAAAATGTGTCTGAAGAATATGACAAGTCATTCAGGGATAAAGAACTGTTAAAGAATGAAGAGACAAGAATGTCCGAAAAATTCAATGATGTGCAGCAGCAGTTAATGTCACTTAATGAGACAATATCTGCCAATAAAGCACTTATTGATATATTTACAGAGCAGTCAGAAAAGCTTGAAAAGGCTGATGAGGCTGGAAATGCTGATAACGAGCGCATGGGCAAAATTCGTGAAATATACAGTGCAGATAATGACGAGGCAATGCTTTCGGTTATTCTTGAGACTTACCAGAAGATGCGTAGTGAATATACAGAAGAGTGTAAGGCAGCCCAGGAACTTGATAGCTTTATTGACAATGCAAGAAAGGGAACATATATCTGTAAGAGTCCTGAAAGAGACAGGCTTAAGGAATACCTTGAGAGCCAGTATGGTTCAGATGTTGTTGAGGGTCATGAGTGGTTCGCAACCCTGAATGCAGGACAGAAGAGAGATGTATTAAAGAGAACACCTTTCATTGAGTACGCATTTATAATAAAGAACGATTTCGAGAGAATCAAAGCAGACGAGATGCTTAAGGATTTTGGCAAGGGTGCGGCTGCTTATCCTGTTATAAGCGAGCAGGTGCTTATTGATACTAAGTTAGAGATTAACAAAGACCTGATTGTATTCGCATTAAAGGATATGTCGTTCCTGCGTGATGAGGCAAAGCTTGAGACACAGATTAAGCTTGCACAGGAGGAGCTTGAGTCGCATAAGGCGCAGGCAGGAAAGCTGGCCGACAGAATGGAGCTTGTGTGGAATGATTATACATTTGCACTTGTATATAATGCTGCGTCTGGAAAGGTGGATGTGTCCGAGGCAGAAGCAATCAGATTAAAGATTGCTGACAGCGAGGCTGCAATTATTGAGGCTGAGAAGAAGAGAGGTGTGTTAAATGAGGTTAAAGAGCAGCTTTCAAGGAACCTCGCACAGACAAGAGATGATATAGAAGAGAAGGAAACAGCATGTAGCCTGCTCTCGCGTATTATGGAGATGAATACTTCTATAGATAAAAAGTATGAGCGCTTAAAGGGACTGAAGGCTGATGTGGATAGTGCAAGAAACCGCATATATGAGTGCGAGGAGGCAGCAGCTTCTGCTAATTCTGAGTATGATACCGCGAGAGATTTCGAGGACAATACAAGAAAGGCATATGATGAAATCATTAAGTCATGGGAGGAGCAGTACGCACCTTATTATGATGAAAATGTTTCAATAGAAATCGATGACGATACATACCGTCTTGATAAGGATGAAATAGAGAGCAGATTCACCGGATTAAAGACAGCACTTTCACAGAAGAACAGTGACTTTGCAGATAAGCAGGCGCTGATGAACCATCTGTCTGCATCTATGAACAAATGTCGTGATGCAATAGAGTACAGAGGTTATACATTTGACGATATTAAGGCAAAGTATGAAGCAGGTGAGATTAAGGCAGCAGGTTCACAGCAGTTAAGGAATGCCAAGGATGCTCTTAATAATCTTGTGAAGAGTAGTGATTCTGTAAGGGAAGAGCTTGAGTCACAGGAAGCACTTTTTAATAGACTTGAGGGAAGTATCGCACATGGTATTAACCAGATTGAGAATAATTATGGAAGCTTTAATGAATTCCCATGCGATGACCCAGATGGATTCATTACACAGCACAAGGCATTGATTAAGAAATTAGAGGACAATACTAAGACACAGGAAAAGACTCGTAGACAGATGTCCGATTCTTTCAAAGATATTCTGGTGTGCAGAAAAGATCTTGAAAGGATTGTATCTGACGCTGGCATGCATGTTCCAGAAGAATTCCGCCCGGAGGATGCTGTCGAAATAACGGCTGACCTTAAAGAATATGAGGCTGTTCATAAAGAATATGCTTCAATTACCAGATTAGAGTATAAGAAGGTTGATGAATTTAATAAGAATAAATCTAAACTTATTGACCTGCTTAACGGATTTAATGCAGTCGAGCTTGCAGATGAAGTAAGGATATCGCTGAATGTTCCTGAAAATGTGGCTAAGACCAGAAGTATGATTGAATCGTTAAATGAGACGAACACATTTATACAGTTAGAAAAAGACCGCATTGCCAAGGGTATAGAGGATATGCAGATGATTAAGGATAACTTCGAAAATCGTTGTATCCAGACATGCAGCAACATTAAGACTGAGCTTGACCGTCTGCCACAGTTGTCTAATATCAATCTTGACGGAGAACAGATTGCAATAATCAGTCTGCAGATTCCTTATATAAAGGAAGAATTATATAAGGAAAAGATGTCTGAATATATTGATGAAACTGTATTTATGGCGGAAAGCTTTAAGGATCCTGCGGAAAGACTTAAGTATATAAGAAACAGACTGTCATGGAAGAGACTTTTCTCAGTTATTGTCACAGACATGAATTCAATCAGAATTAATCTGTATAAGAGAGAGAGAATCAAGGACCAGAGCCGTTACTTAAGATATGAGGAAGCGGTTGGCTCAACAGGACAGTCGCAGGGTATATATATCCAGTTCCTTATTGCGATTATCAACTACATATCTAATATGAATTCTTCAGGCAATGAAGGTGTTGAGGGTAAGACAATATTTATCGATAACCCGTTTGGTGCGGCAAAGGATATATACATATGGGAGCCAATATTCAAGCTGCTTGCAACTAATCATGTCCAGCTTATTGTTCCAGCAAGAGGCGCAACTCCTGCTATTACAGGAAGATTCGATGTTAATTACATACTTGGTCAGAAGCTGGTAGATTCAAGGCAGCAGACTGTGGTTGTTGATTATTACAGCAGCACGAAGGAATCAGAATTGGAATACACAAGAATGGATTACGAACAGGCTACGTTTGATTTTTTGTAACATATTTGTAACAATTCTGTGAACTCGGTTTACAATGAACTTAGGCTGTGCTAAACTTTAATGAGTTGTAAAATACGACAATTAGATTATTCACAACATTCAACGAGTAAGCATTGGAATGAGGAATGTATATTTATGAATAAATACGAATTAGGAATTAAGATAGACCAGATTAAGAAACTGGCAGCGAAAAAAGAATATGCAGAGGCAGCAGCCATAGCTAAGGATATTAACTGGACCAAGGTTAAGGACTGGCAGGCACTTGCCACAGCCATTAATGTACAGGAAGCAGTCGGGGATTATGAAGAAGCAAGAGATATGGCTATTCTTGCTTATAATAGAAACCTCGGAGGAAGAAAGCTTGTATATAAGCTTTCTGAATTCTTTATTAAAGTTGGAGATTTTGATAATGCCAACGAGCTTTATGAAGAATACAGCAAATCTTCACAGCATGATGTAAGCAGATTCATTCTGTATTATGACCTCAGAAAGGCACAGAAGGCATCAGATAATGAACTTGTAAGTATCTTAGAGGAATACAGAGATCATGAGATTGATGAAAAGTATATGTATGAGCTTGCAAGACTATATTATAAGACTGGAAGAAAAGAAGAATGTATTAAGATATGTGATAATATCGTTCTGTGGTTTCAGGACGGTACATATGTTGAGAAGGCAGTCCAGTTAAAGGAAAAGCTTGGTGTTGTTCTTACTAAGACACAGAAGGGTATCTTAGATGATGTCATGAAGAGAAAGAGCGATGATGAAGCTAATAAGGAAGAGCTTTTTGCAAAGCAGAAGGAGCTTGCTAATCTTAAGAGAGATGAAGTTGAAGATGTTTCCGTGAAGAAGATGAGAAAGAACAGAAAGCATCTGGTAAACAGCCTGCACCAGAGGTAAGTCTTAATGTTCCTGAATATGATAAGGAACAGGAGGAAGGACCTCTTTCAATAGACCTTGTACAGAACGACCAGAATGATGATATCAAAGCATTTTTAATGAAAGCTCTGAATAAGGATGAAGATGCTGATGATACTAAGGACAGCTCTGTTGTTATGTCTAAGATAGAGACTCCGCAGGTGGAGAAGCCAGAGGTTTCTGAGACACTTAGCAAAGATGGAGAGAAGAATTTCTCAAGCGAGATTAATAAGGCAAATGTCTCACTTAAGGAGCTTATTGAGAATGCAAAGCAGAAGTTAGCTGATAACTATGAGCAGATCAATAAAGAAGACGAAGCTGAACAGAGAAAAGAAGCTGAGGAAAGAATCAATAAGGAAGCAGAGAATATAGATATTAATGTTCCTGTACCTGAATATAACAATTTATATGATACAAGAAATCTTCAGGAAGAGCTTGCTGCCAAGATGAGTGACTTGTTCGGTGATGAGGAAGAAGATGCCGATGTTAAGACATTTGTACCAGCTTCTAAGAATAAGGAAGAACAGCCTGCAGAGGAGGTTAAGACTCCGGCGCCTGTAGCTGAACAGGTTGTTAATGATGATGCAGAAGCTCAGGAAGATGATGACCAGATTGAAGGCCAGATGGATATAACAGAGTGGATGCAGTCTGTAAGAGAAGAAAAGTATGGCAAGCAGGATACTAAGGAATTTTCCAAGTCAGAGCTTGAGCGTTATCTTGATGAGAAAGACGAGAAAAGTGCAGCTTATGAAAAGCTCGTAGAGCAGAAGAAAGCAGAAGCACTGGCTGATGGTAAGGAGATTGATAAGGAAGGAGCAAAGAGAGCAGCTCTTGCACAGATGGCAGTTGATTCAGCGAGAATGGATCTTGCAATAAGAACAGGTAAGGCTGCAGCGAGACTAGAGCAGGCAGCAACTGCTATAGAGAATGAAGATATTCCTTTAGTTACAGCACAGATACCAACTGTGTCAGAATCAATGATTTCAGATATCAATTCAATTATGAATGAAGATATTGATAATAAAGACAATAAAGAAGAAGGTGAGGAGGCTGTTGTACCAGATGAGGTAGCTGCAGGTGTTGAGCCGGAAGAAACAGTAATTCCGTTCACCAGACAGGAAGAAGAACAGCCATTGACTATGGAAGAAGAGATTGAAGAAACTGAGCAGAGAGAGAAGAAGCTTACAGGAGAACTGGCAAAGATATTCAGAAAATACAGAGATATGCCAGGACTTGAGGAACAGTTAGCTGATCTTTTCGATACAATTGACGATGAAATGCAGATGAATTCATCAGCATCAGGAAATATTCTTATTTCTGGTAATTCAAGTTCTGATAAGACAGACCTTGCAAGAACTATAATAAGAGCTATTAATACTTTATATCCAGACCAGCCAAAGAAGATTGCTAAGACATCAGGAGAGAGTATTAACCAGAGAGGTATTGCCAAGGCAATGGGAAGACTTAAGGGAACAGCTCTTATCGTTGAAGGCGCAGGAACAATCCAGCCTAAGAGAATTAATGAACTGCTTAACTGTCTTGAACAGGATACAGAAAGAATGATTGTCATATTTGAAGATTCAGATACAGACATGAATGTTCTTATCAATTTTAATCCTGAGCTTACCAAGACATTCAATCACAGAATTGTTCTTAAGCAGTACACAGTTAATGAGCTTGTTGAGATGGCGAAGAGATTCGCAAGAAAGAGACAGTATGAGGTTGATGATGATGCATTACTAGAACTGTATCTTAAGATTGACAAACTCCATAACGTGAATGATAATATTAAACTTGATGATATCAAGGAAATTATCAATCAGGCAATTGTCAATTCTGAAAAGAGAGCATCAAGAAGATTCTTTGGCGGACTTAAGAAGAAGAGAAGCGAGAATGGTGATGTTATATTCTTGACAGAGGCAGATTTTAAAGACAGATAACTTATAATATTATGCACAGATGTGCTTACACAGGGAGGAAAATATGATTAACATCGATGAAATGTCAATTAATGCAATCAGGGTATTGTCAGCAGATGCAATCCAGAAGGCTAATTCAGGACATCCTGGACTTCCACTCGGAACTGCACCAACAGCTTATGAATTATGGACTAACCATATGAATTACAATCCTGCTGATCCTAAGTGGGAGAATAGAGACAGATTCGTTCTTTCTGGCGGACATGGTTCAATGCTTCTTTACTCATTGTTCCATTTACTTGGAATTGGCAATCTTTCTTTAGATGATGTAAAGAATTTCAGACAGATGGGCTCAAAGACACCAGGACATCCAGAGTATGGTCATACAGTTGGTGTTGAAGCAACAACTGGACCTCTTGGACAGGGTATGGCTATGGCAGTAGGTATGGCTATGGCAGAAGCACATCTTGCATCAGTATTTAATAAGGATGGATACAATGTAGTAGACCATTACACATATGTACTTGGTGGAGACGGCTGTATGATGGAAGGTATTTCATCAGAGTGTTTCTCACTTGCAGGAACATTAGGCCTTTCAAAGCTTATTGTATTCTATGATTCTAACAATATATCAATTGAAGGAAGCACAGATATTGCATTTACAGAAAATGTAATGAAGAGATTTGAAGCATTTGGCTTCCAGACAATCGAGGTTGCTGATGGCAATGATATCGAAGCTATCGGCAAGGCTATTGAAGAAGCTAAGGCTGATAAGGAAAGACCTTCACTTATCAAGGTTAATACAATGATAGGATATGGCTGTCCTGCAAAGCAGGGTAAGGCAAGCGCACACGGTGAGCCTCTTGGTATTGATAATGTTGCAGCACTTAAGGAAAATCTTAACTGGCCATGCAAGGGTGATTTTGAAGTACCACAGGAAGTATATGACCATTATAAAGAGATAGCAGCAAGAATGGCTGAACCGGAAGAAGAATGGAATAGCTTTTTGCTGAATACTGTGAGAAGTTTCCTGAGATGAAGGAACTCTGGGATAAGTACTACAATGGATGTGATATGTCCGATTTATTCAATTCTGAGGAATACCTTGCAAAGCCAGAGAAGGCAGAAGCAACAAGAAGTTCAAGTGGAACAATTCTTAACATGATTAAGAATGTAATGCCTAACCTTATCGGTGGTTCGGCAGATTTAGCACCATCTAATAAGACTAATATGAAGGATGCAGGAGATTTCTCTAAGGAGAATTACGCAGGAACTAACCTTCACTTTGGTGTAAGAGAGCAGGCTATGGCAGCAATTGGTAACGGACTTGCACTTCATGGTGGATTAAGACCATTCGTTGCAACATTCTTCGTATTCAGTGATTATACAAAGCCAATGGCAAGACTTACATCACTTATGAAACTGCCACTTATATATGTATTCACACATGACAGTATCGGAGTTGGTGAGGACGGACCTACACATGAGCCAATTGAGCAGCTTGCAGCATTCCGCTCAATGCCTAACTTCACAGTATTCAGACCATGTGACAGAACAGAGACAGCACTTGCATGGGAATATGCCATTGAATCTAAGGATGAGCCAACAGCATTAGTTCTTACAAGACAGAATCTTCCACAGATGGCAGGTTCATCTAAGGAAGCACTTAAGGGTGCATATATTCTTGAGGATTCTGATAAAGAGACTCCAGATGGAATTATTATTGCAAGTGGTTCTGAAGTTAACCTGGCTGTATCTGCAAAGGCAGAGCTTAAGAATGCAGGAATAGATGTAAGAGTAGTTAGTATGCCATCTATGGATGTATTCGAGAAGCAGTCAGAGGAATACAAGGAATCAGTCCTTCCTAAGAGTGTAAGAAAGAGAGTTGCAGTTGAGGCACTTTCAGACTTCGGCTGGTACAGATATGTAGGACTTGACGGAAAGGTTATCTGCATGAAGGGCTTCGGAGCTTCAGGTCCGGCTAACCAGTTATTCGAGCATTTCGGATTCACTGTAGAGAATGTAGTTAACACTGTTAAGAGCCTTTTCTAAGATGATAGAATAATAAAGAATATTAATATAAAAAATCAGGGATTTCGGTTATTAAATATAACTGGAATCCCTGATTTCTTTATATTATAAAGAGTTGTTAATAAAATAATTTGACATATGTATACAATAGGTATAAAATCAATATGACTTTTTACAATTTAAAGGAGGGGAATTTTGTGAAAGCAATAAAAAGAATTTCAGTGCTTGTGTTGGCACTGGTGATGGTGTTTACATTGTGTATGTCATCACAGACTGCGTATGCAGCCAACAAAGTAACAATAACATTTAAGGACTCAATAGTGTATGAACAGGTGGTAAGTAATTTAAGTAATATGGATATTACTACCGATGATGACAAGATGCAGATTACTATGAATGAAGAAGATATTAAGTCTGTAAAGTCACTTAGAATAAAGGCACCATATGGTAAGTATGAGTTCATAAAAGACATATCAGGGCTTGAGAACTTTACAGGTCTTACAGAGCTGATTATCTGGGATTCATATTACAATGATGGACAAGTACCAGAAGGTACTTTTTCTGATCTGTCACCATTAAAAGGACTTACAGGACTTACAAAACTTGAAATATGTGGAACACATGCTTCAAGTGTAGATGATATTGCCGGACTCACTAATCTGACATCATTAAAAATAGAAAGTCCAAAGCATCTTGATTTATCAGCAATTGGTAATCTGACTAACCTGAAAACATTAAGTCTTGAAGCATGTGGTATAGACAATGAAGGATTTAACTACATAACTGATAAGCTTACAGGGTTGACATCATTAGAACTTGGTTATCTCAATTATGAGGGAAATGATATATCGGATATATCTTCAATTACTAAACTTACAAAGCTTCAGACATTATATTTAGATAATAATAATATTGCAGATATTACACCACTTTCAGAGTTGACAGATTTAGAATTTTTATCTATTCGTTGTAATCTGGTAACAGATATCTCTGCACTTGGAAATCTTACTAATCTTGAAACTTTATATCTTGGAAGAGATACTCTAGGGGGAGTTCCAATTAACGGAAATATCTCTGCACTTGGAAATCTTACCAAGCTTAGGAACTTATATGCAGCAGGTTGTGGCATAACAGACATAAAAGCATTAGAACCAATAGTTTCTAATCTTCAGGCACTTGATTTAACAGAAAACAGTATTACAGATTTTTCGTTACTTCAGGAAAAATATACTAATAACCAGACGTGGTTAAAAATTAATAATCAGGTATATAATCTTAAAGCCAATTCAGAGGATACAGTTGAGCTGCCTCAGATTGTATTAGATGCAATATATGATAATACATCATTTGTATATACAGAACAGCTTGAAAAGAATTTGAATTTCTCAACTGTAGTGAGATTAGATGGTTGTAAATTTTCAGAAGATGGTAAAAGTGTTATTATTGATAAGAATGTAGCAACAGCTAAAGCAGATATAGGATATCATTGTCATGGTTACAAATATTCGGCAAAAATTGTATATGATGTAACAGATGTTAGTGCGCCTGAAGTGGAAACATACTATTCTACAAAAAAATTAACAAATAAAGATGTTACGGTTACACTTGTTGCTGATGAAGATATTCAGGCTGTTGCTGGATATGATAAAGTAACTGACAGGGAATATCGTAAGGTATATACAGCCAATGCTAATGAAAGCGTAGATGTCTATGATATAGCAGGAAACAAGACAGTAGTAACAGTAGATATTTCTAATATTGACAGGACAGCACCAGAGGTTACAGCTACATACAGTACTAAAGAGCTGACTAATGGAAATGTAGAGGTAACACTTACAACCGATGAAGATGTACGGTCAATAGAAGGCTTCACAAAGGTAGATGACAGAACTTATAAGAAGACATATACATCAAATGCAAAAGAAGATGTAACAGTCTATGATATGGCAGGAAATAAGACAGTAGTAACAGTAGAGGTTACTAATATCGATAAGATTGCACCAGAAGTTACAGTTGCATACAGCACGAAAGGGCTGACTAATGGAAATGTAGAGGTAACACTCACAGCCGATGAAAATGTACAGTCAGTAGAAGGCTTCACAAAGGTAGACAACAGCACTTATAAGAAGACATATACATCAAATGCAAAAGAAGATGTAACAGTCTATGATATAGCAGGAAATAAGACAGTAGTAACAGTAGAAGTAACTAATATTGATAAGACAGCACCGGAGGTTAAAGTTACATACAGCACAAAAGAAATAACATATGATGCCGTAGAAGTAACACTTACAGCCAATGAAAATGTACAGGCAATAGAAGGCTTCACAAAGGTAGATGACAGAACATACAAGAAAACATTTGCAAAGAATACAGACATTAATGTTGATGTATTCGATATAGCTGGCAATAAGACAGTAGTTAATATCTCTATAACAAATATTACTGAAAAACCAACAGTACCAGAAGAACCAGAAACTCCTGTAACACCACCAACAGAACCGGTAACACCAGAGAGTCCTTCAGCAGTAGAAGAACCAGCAGTTGCTCCTAAGACTGGTGACAACAGCATGGCAGCAATGTATGCAATAATCGCAGGAATCAGTGGCGCAGTTGTTTTACTTTCTGCAAAAAAGAAGAAGTATAACAGATAATATGAACCAATAATTATAATAGCTTGGATATGAAACCAAAAAGTTGATTATCCAAGCTATTTTTTATATTGTCAAGTGCAGAATATGCCATATATTACCGAATGCGCCAAAAGTGAAAGTTAAGTGCAGAATATGCCATATATTACCGAATGTGCCAAAAATAAAAGTCAAGTGCAGAATGCGCCAAAAGGTGAATTGATATTGTTGGGGAAAACGATTATAATTATATATAATAATTGTGAAATTGTGGAGTACAGTTACAAAAGGGGGATTTTATGAGAAAGATTACAGCAGGGTTAATTGTTATAATGTCAGTTTTGCTTGTGTCGTGTAAGGGGAAAACGGGTAATACGATAACCGTAGGAAGTGATAAGCTTGATAATACGCAGTCATACTTTTCTGAAAGCATGCATATGGTGGCAAGATGTGATACAGGATATTATTATCTTGATAAATGTGGCGCATCAGCTGATAATCTTATGTTTTATGATGATAAGTCAGAAGAAAGCATTGTGTTATGTAATAAACCACAATGTGGGCATGATGGAGAAGAGTGCATGGCATATATTTCAGGAAGTGAGTTTAAAAGTGAGTTGTATTACTATAATTCGTACATATATATGATAAGTTCCAAGGGAAATCTTGTACGGATAAGTGCTGACGGAACACAGAGAACAGACCTTGGAAGCATATGCGTCCTGAGTGGACAGGATAGTGTGTCAATGTGCTTCAATGATGGATATGCATATGTATCTCAAGAGATAACGGGAGATATAGAAGGTAATGTAACAGTAAGGCTGTACAGATGTAATCTTGATACGGGTTCGAGCGATAAAATATATGAAGAAACGGGATATGGTATAGGAATTAATTCACTTAAAACATATGGTAGTGACACATTTTTTTTAAAGACATCTGTTTCAAAAGATGATAAGGGATTATATTCGTTGGAAGGAAAAGGAATATTCAGAATTACAGGGGAAAATACTGAATGTCTGCTTGACAAGAATGTGTATAGTTACTGTATAGATGCAGATAATAACAAGCTGTATTACAGCGGGCTTGGAGATGGAACGATATATGAATATGATCTTGGCAGCGGCAAGTCAGAAAGCATATATAAAAGTGATAATGATAAAGGATATTTTTATATAACATTTGACGGAAATTATATCTGGATGGATGATGAAGGATATAAGAGTATGGCAATGTATTTTAACAAACAGAGCAGTTCACTTGATTATACGATATATCAGTTAGGCATAGATGGAAAGCTTATAGCAAAGAGAACGATTCCAGACGAGGAAAAGATATTTTCAATTATGCATGGGGACAGCAGGAAGATGTTTATGTTCTCATCTGTGAATAATAGAATTGTATATATTGATAAGAGCAACATTGAAAAAGGGGATATTAAGGAGCTTAGGTAGATGAAGGAACTGGGGAGACTGCTTAATAGAAAAACAATATTGCTAATTCTGGCTGCGGCATGTATATGTGTCGTGGCTGTTTTTGCAGGGGACTTTTCAGACTGTGGAATAGATAATTATAAGATTAAAGTAAGAGAGTACAACTGGCTGATTAATGGGCATACAGATGAACAGATACAGGAGCATGCTGACGAACTGGCACAGGATGAAAGAAGAATATTTAAGAGACTTGCAAAGGAATACAAGGAAAAGTCTGATTATATTAATGGGTATACAGAAAGTGTCAAAGCAGTTATTACAAAAGCCTCGAATATGAAAAAATTTAGTGTGTTTGGTACATCAGAATCAATAGCAAATATCAATAAAACGGAAAATGATTATAAAAGGATTGAAAATGTACAGGTTAGGGAATTAAACAGCAGGGCAGTTGAGCAGTTTCTGAAGAATGATATTTCTATCTATATCGTTCTTGCGTTGATGATATATATTATTTATATCATTTATGAATACAGGGATAATGGAATGTGGCAGATTATCTATACTGCTGTCAATGGAAGAATGAGAATTGCAGTTAAGGACATTGCTGCAGTCGGATTGGGGGCTTTATTTGTATCACTGATTATGCAGTTATGCGGTCTTGTCTCTATGCTTATGTTGTATGGTGGCTGGGATTCCATTACAGCACCTGTACAGTGTCTGACAGGATATAATAATTTCACTTATCCGATAAGCGTAATGACATATCTTTATATAAGATATATGATTATATCTTTAATAGTTATTGCAATAGTGCTTGTTATATCACTCGTATTTGCGTTATGCAGGAAAAGAATCAGCTCAATTGTGCTGGTGGGTATAATTGCCGGAGCGGAAGCATTTGCATACCAGAATATATCAATGCAGGGCAGATTAAGAATTTTCAAGAAGATTAATATAATAAATGTGATGAATGTAAGCAATATACTCAGGAAGTATGATAATATCATGATAGCAGGTGTTCCTGTGAGCATGGTAAATGTGCTGTGCATGGTGTGTATTATTATAGCTGTAATATCAGCAATATTTCTTGCGCTACTTGGAAAGGTTATCCGTCCGGGAAGAAGTGCTGGCTTTATAGGAAAAATGATTGAAAAAATCGGACATGGAGTTCAAAGGATTTTGTCCAGACTTCCGCATTTCTGGAAAGAAATGTACAAATTTTTAATAACAGCAAGAGGCTGGATTGTAATATGTGTTGTTGTGTTTATAACAATATTTATATGTAATAACCAGAAAATAGCATATTCTGAAGATGAAAAGAAGCGTGATGAATATTATCAGCAGTATGGTGGCAGGGATTACAGTGGATTTACTAGTCTTATAGAGCAGAGACAAAATGATGTTTATGAGGCACAGGCAAAGCTGGATACTGCAAGAGAACAGTATGAGCGGGGAGAACTTAGTGAGGATGATGTAAGCAGATATGTGTACAACCTCATGGATGCTGAGAGACTGCTTGATAACATGAGCGAATATATGCAGCAGATTGAATATGTTTCACAGATAAAAGAGCAGTACGGAATAGATGCGTATGTTATGTCACAACGGGGATACGACCAGATATTTGGCAGTAAAGGAGCAACGAGAAAACTGCTTATATATATTATACTCGGATTTGGAGTTGTTCTTATTGCAGAGACTGAAAACTCAGTGGAATATAAGAACGGAATGAATATGCTTATTGGCTCGTCTAAGAAAGGGAGAAGATGGGAACATACAGTTAAGGCAGCTGCTGTATGCATATTGGTAGGGGTAAGTGCATTTTTACTGTATATAATCGAAATGATAATAATGTATAAGGCTTATGGTATGCCATATATTAATGCACCGCTTATAAGCCTTACTTATATGAATACAGCAAAGGTATTCAGGAATATAACAATAAGCCAGTATATGCTTATTCTGATGGCAGAGGAGATACTATTCGCAGTAGCAGTCGGACTTGAAACAGTATTCGCTTCAAGGCACATTTTTAAAAAGAATTCGGGGAAAGGAATACCTCTGATTATAGTTATTAATACTGCTATATTATGTATTATTATGTGAGGGGGATGTATGAGATTTAAACAGTTTGTAATAATGATGATGATTATATGTGGCTGTGTATCAGCTGGATGTAAGAATAAAGAAGTACAGGAGAGTGACAAGACAGCAAGTGACAGCAGCCGTTTAGCCAGACAGGAGGTGGAGTATCCCGAAAAAGAAGATACATATGAAGATTGGGAACAAGTGGGTGAATTCAAGATAAACAGCAGGTCTGTAGAACAGGATGTACATAACACAGATACGTCATATCTTTATATAATGGGATTTTCATGGCCAGTGCTGTATGATACAGACTCTGTAAAGTCTATAGAATACACTGCATATAATGCACGTGCACAGTTTGAAAAGAGAGATATGCAGCTTAAGGAATTTCTTGATAAAAAAGTTATTAAAACGCAAAGTAAAAAGATATCGGGAGTAGAGCAGAAAGAACTGGATTTAATATTGTATATGGAATTTCCAACAAGTACATATTCATGGTATATGAATAAACAATCATCAGATACAGTACTTAGGGAAAGAAATGACATGCTTAACGCCATACTTATAGAGGCAAAAGTTATATATAATGATGGAAAAGAGGAGACTTGTTATTATAGGGTTCAGACTGGAACAGCAGATAGTTATATGTTGTTTAAGAGAAACATGTAGTTGTAAATGAAAACTTTTAGAAATGCTTTTCGTATATATTTAGGGGAGTACATATGCAAAAAAGAATTATAATAAAAATTATATTTTGTCTGATATTGTTTATATCAGCAATAGCTGCCATAATTATAAAATTGAATTCGGATAAACCTAAAGTTGGTATATCTAGGTTTGAGCTGTATTGTAAGACGATTAATGTTGACTATGATGATAAGACATTTTCAATCAACGATAAAGAGAATATTCATAAAATAGCAGAGTATGTCAGCAATATTTACAAGAATTCAGTACCTGTTGTTGATACAGCAGAATCTTATGATATTGTGGTAGATTTTAATAATAAGATAAAAATTAAGATTTCAAATAACGAGAATAGAATGTATTTGTTTGAGGCTGAATCTGATAAATCAACATATAATTGTAAAGGTCATGCTCAAATATCTGATGGGCAGATAAAAGAACTGATAAACATGATGGAAAGTGCAAAATAAAAATATAAATGTTCATGGAATATTTACAAAAAATTATAATAAAATTTACTTGAATTATTATACGGGCAAGCATATAATAAAAGCATAGGGTTTGTTTATAATTTAACAATCAAATATTTATGTACGGAGGTTTTATTATGGTTCGATTTACTTTACCAAGAGATTTGTATCATGGAAAGGGTTCTTTGGAAGCCCTCAAGACACTTGAAGGAAAGAAAGCTATCATCTGCGTTGGTGGCGGCTCTATGAAGCGTAACGGTTTCCTTCAGAAAGCGGAGGATTACCTCAAGGAAGCAGGAATGGAAGTTAAGCTTTTTGAGGGTATCGAGTCTGATCCATCAGTTGAGACTGTTATGAAGGGCGCTGCTGTTATGACAGAGTTTGAGCCAGACTGGATTGTTGCTATCGGCGGAGGTTCTCCTATTGATGCTGCTAAGGCAATGTGGATTAAGTATGAATATCCTGATACAACATTTGAAGATATGTGCAAGGTATTCGGTCTTCCTAAGCTTCGTAAGAAAGCTCATTTCTGTGCAGTTTCATCTACATCAGGAACAGCTACAGAGGTAACAGCATTCTCAATTATTACAGATTATGAGAAAGGTATTAAGTATCCTATAGCAGATTTCGAGATTACTCCTGATGTTGCTATTGTTGATCCTGAGCTTGCAGAGACTATGCCGGTTAAGCTTGTAGCACATACAGGTATGGACGCCATGACACATGCAATTGAGGCTTATGTATCAACTGCTAACTGTGATTACACAGATCCACTGGCACTTCATGCTATGGAGATGATTCAGGCTAATCTCGTTAAATCATACAACGGAGATATGGCAGCAAGAGATTCAATGCACAACGCACAATGTCTTGCAGGTATGGCATTCTCTAATGCATTACTTGGTATCGTTCATTCAATGGCACATAAGACAGGTGCAGCATTTGAAGGCGGACATATTATCCATGGTGCAGCTAATGCTATGTATCTTCCTAAGGTTATCAAGTTCAATGCCAAGGATGAGACAGCAGCTAAGAGATATGCATTTATAGCTGATTTCTTACATCTTGGTGGCAATACACAGGATGAGAAGATTGACAATCTTATCGCTATGTTAAGAAAGATGAATGATGACCTTAATATTCCTCACTGCATCAAGAATTATGGTGAGGGTGGTCTCCCAGCAGAGACAGGATTTGTATCAGAGGAAGAATTCAAGGCTAAGTTACACGACATCGCAGCCAATGCTATCCTTGATGCATGTACAGGTTCTAATCCACGTCAGCCAAGTCAGGAAGAGATGGAGAAGCTTCTTACATGCTGCTACTATGATACAGAAGTTGACTTCTAATAATTACATATAAGAATAAATGTTAAGCCTTCTGGTAATAATACGGTTGTATTAATTATCAGGAGGCTTTTTATTATGGCATTGAATGAAAAAGAAAAGACTACGATTAAGGATTTACAGACTCAGGAGCAGACCTGTATCAAGAAGTACAAGAAGTATGGACAGGATGCTAAAGATCCTGTGTTAAAGGAGCTGTTCTCTACATTAGAAAAGAATGAGCAGAAGCATTATGACACATTAGGACAGATTCTTGAGGGAAAAGTTCCTGAATGTGACTGCAACGACTGTGAGGGAAAAGAGTATGAGCCTGAGGCAACATATGATGTGATGAGTAAGTCAGAGGATAAGGAAAGTGATGCATTTTTAGCAACAGACAGTATTGGCTCTGAAAAACTTGTATCAGGAGAGTATAATACTAACGTGTTTAATTTTGCTGATACAGCCATCAGAAAGATTCTTGCTGATATCCAGATTGAGGAGCAGAATCATGCAGAAATGCTTTATAAATATAAGACTGTTAATGGAATGGATTAAATTGTAAGCTGAATGTAATATTTGTATGTTATAATCCTTTATGTGTAAGAAATTTTTACACATAAAGGATTTTTTTAAATTTTTTAAACCTTTTTAAAAGTTGTTCCGTATATATCAATGAAAGAACAAAAGATAATTGTTTTTAGTATGTAATACATAGTAACCGGGGGTGAGTAGATGGGGTTGCTGTCTAAAGGTCAGGATGTCGAACTGATAAAAAGAATCCTTGATAATAATGACAGAAAAGCGGCAGATGAACTAGTAAGCCGTTATTACAAATGTGTATATAAGCACATTTATATTAAACTTAAAGATGAAGAGACAGGGATGGATATCACGCAGGAAACATTTATTGCGGCATTAAAAGGGTTGGGGACCTTTAATGATGCAAAAGCTTCATTTAAGACATGGCTTACAAGAATTGCTGACAACAAGGTCACAGATTATTTCAGGAGCAGGCAGTATCATGAGAGTATTGTTACCCAGATTATGGATGATACTGTACCTGAAACAGCAGATGAAAGAGCAGGCACGGAGACAAGTGTGCTTGACAAGCTTTCATATGAAGAGATGGAAAAGATGTATGGTCATCATAAGAATTGTGAATGGGAGACATTCAGACTGAAAGTGTACGAGGGATATACTTTTGGGGAAATCAGTGCCAGTCAGGGGGTTGAACTTAGTACAGTAAAGAGCAGATATTATTCAATGCTTAAACGAGTCAGAAAGGAGTGGGATTATCTTGAGTAAAGTAAAATATCCAGATAGGGAAAAGATTAGAAAACAGATAGACATTATTTTGGATAAGTCAGATTTGTTTAAAGATTCACAGGATAAGACTATACATGAAAGTAATAAAATAGTAGAATTAAAGCCAGTAAGAGAAAAAATTCCGGTTATGCGTGTGATACAGTTTGTAGTTACGGCTGCGGCAATTGTAATATTTGTTGTTGCAGTTAAGAATTACAGTGTTGTCAATAAAAAAACATCAGGCACAAAAAGCCAGATTCCGCTTGCTACAGGGAGTGCAGATGGACCAGATGCTGAATATACAAGGGAAGCAGGAAGTTCTGATGCAGGTAACGAGGTTGATACCACTTCGCAGATGATATATGGTGATATAGCAGGTATTAATATCTCGAAGATTACAAGTAATTACTATAGTCAAAATACTGATTCCTATTCTTATCAGCAGAGAGTTGATAATGTTTTGTGTGATAATGGAACAAAATTTCAGATTGATTTTCCATGTCAGATTAAAAAGGATGGAAAGTCAGTTGAAGGGGCAGATGAGATTGTAGTTACGTTATTAAATAAGAGTCTTATACAATATATTAATGCAACTGATGTGGAACGGAAAGATATAGTTTATGTGAGATGTGAATTATCAGGAGATACTGTCACTGTTTATATTGATGAAGGTAAATATGATTACACATGTATAATACAGGAATAAAATAAGCTTTTGGGGGACTACATGAACGACAATAATTATTACTTAAAGAAATCTAAAGCTGTTTTAAGGGAAGTAAGAAAATCAGTTATAGGAAAAGATGATGTCATATGCAAGGTGTATATGGCAATAATTGTGGGAGGACATGTTCTGTTAGATGATATTCCTGGAGTTGGAAAAACAACAATGGCACATGCATTTGCTAATGCATTAGGACTTAAATGCAACAGAGTACAGTTTACACCGGATGTAATGCCATCAGATATAACAGGATTTTCAATGTATAACAGACAGACAGGAAAATTTGAATTCAAGCAGGGGGCAGCTATGTGCAACCTGCTTCTTGCTGATGAAATAAACAGAACATCACCAAAGACACAATCTGCATTGTTACAGATAATGGAGGAGTACAGAGTGACTGTTGATGGCGAAACATATGATCTTCCGGAACCATTTATGGTTATTGCAACCCAGAATCCGATAGGTTCAATAGGTACACAGAAACTACCAGAATCACAGATGGACAGATTCATGGTAAAACTTTCTATGGGATATCCTTCAGTTGATGATGAAATTACAATTATGAAAAGCAGGTCTGAGAATGATAAAAGAAAGATATTGTCAGAGTGTGTACTTGATAATGGCGATATTCAGGCAATTAAGGAAGCAGTATCTGATATATATGTAGATGATTCAATTTATGAATATGTTGCTAATATTGTAGACAAGACAAGGCATAGAGAAAATATAATACAGGGTGTATCGCCAAGAGGAAGCATTTCGATTATTTCTATGGCTAAAGCAGAGGCATTTCTAAGAGGTAATGAATATGTTCTGCCATCAGATATTAAGAATATAGCCGTTGAGACACTTGCGCACAGACTTATTACTAATGTTGCCGGGGCAGCAGGTAATGAAGCAGCCAAGAAGGAAATAACAGATATATTAAGAATGATACCTGTACCAAAGATGCAGGAGAAATAAAGGATAATAATTATATGAAAAGAAGAAGGATATTATACATTTTCTGTCTTCTGATAGTATTTGGTGTTAATATATTTTATGTTGAATATCAGATTTTTATAATGCTTGTGTTAATGCTGGTGATTCCTGCATGTTCATGGTTTATATATTTATATCTGCATTGGGAATGGGAATAAGCATGCAGATTAAGAATAATGTTGTGGTAAAAGGCAGTAAAGTACATCTAAGACTGATTAAAAAGAATAAGTATAATCTTGCATTTGTAAATGGGCAGATTCATATGAAATATATGTACTATCACACAGGTGATGAATTTAGTTATACGGTTGATATAAAATCAGGTCTGGGAAAGTCAGCCGGAGTAATAGATATTCCGGTGGACTACTGCGGTTATATATATTTGTGGGTCGAGTCTATTGATATGTGTGACTATCTGGGGCTTTTTCATAAGAGGAAAAAATATACAGGTTTAAGCAAGGTTTATATTGTTCCGGAATATGCACAGGTGGATATAATACAGACTGATGGTGGATATAGCGCAGATATGGATGATGGATTGCTGTATTTGAAATCTGTGGGTGACGAAGTCTCTGAACTCAGGGAATACAGGGAAGGAGACAGCCCGCGTTATATTCATTGGAAAAAGAGCAGTATATTGGCTGAGAATGACTTTATTATAAAGGAATATGATAATAATATTTACAAAACTGTATTTTTGGTTGTTGATACATTAGAGACAGGTAAAGACAAAAGACTAAGTGTTATGAGCCGGATATATCAGGATGCGTATTCACAGGGGATTGATTATCTTGAACAGGGAATAATGTGTGAGTATGTTGGCTGGGATAATTCTGCTGGAAATATTGTAAGGTATAATTTTTATGACAATGAAACCTGCATGAAAGCACTTATGGGCATTATGAATTTAAAATGTAGTGTCAGTGCGGCATATAAAGCGTGTCAGAAATTATATGATCTTGATGGAATTGAACTTTCATCAGAACCAATAATTATTACATACAAGGATAACAAATAACTGCAGAGGATATAGATGAAAAAAGCATGGAATATAGACTGGAATAATTTAATATTACGCATAATTGTGACATATCTTGGAACAAGAGGAACAGCTTCTGTCCTGACTAATATTACAGATAAATATGCAGGGCTGGGACTTATTGTTGTAATGTCAGCCATTTTTTCTGTGCTGTATACTATTTTGTTTTCATATTATGGCAAGCATAGCCGGATTATTAAAATATGCGGAAGTGTTGGTGTAATAGCGTTATATTCTGTTGTTAATTTAAGTAATATAACAGATGGATTTAAAAATATAGTTAATCTGTTTATGCTGAGTATGTCATCAGATCCAGAGTATGAGTATAGTGTAGTTGGAAACGGTGGGATAGTAGCGGCAGTTATATTAGTAACTATGATAATGGCTGTCTTAGCAGCGTGGGAAGTGAATATACGCCCTAATATGCTGTTTGCACTTATTATAATACTGCCATTGCAAGGTATATTTATTGCAGCAGCTTTAGTGCCGGATTTAATAAGTGTAATAGCATGCGTGTTGTTTACATTTGATTCAATGGCACTTGGAAAAAGAACAAAACATAATAATGCCAGATTTATGATTATATTATCTTTTATTGCTACATTTGTTTTGATTTTTGCTTATCCGCAGACGAATTATAAAAGAATTGCTTTTTTTGAAGAAACAAGAGTTATGGTAAATGATATGGCATATAACATATTGGGAATAGATCTTGATGGAAATTCAGGTACGGATGATGATGAGACGCAGAGGCAGGAGGCTTCTGTTGGTGTAGGAACAGGAAAAGTCGGTCAGGTTGATGAATTATATTATAATGATAAAGTTGTTGGACAGTATACTACTATCGCCAATGGGAACATACAATATATAAGTCTGTTTAAGGCGAGGAATTTTGCAGATAATAACTGGGAAAGATGGCTTGATACAAGAGAAAGAGATTATTCTTATGAATCGGCAGCATTTGAATTTGCCAATGCACTTATAAAACAGAAAAGCATTTCTCTGAATGAAGATGAGCTGCAGTTAGCCAAAAGATTTAAAATGTATTCACCATCTTTTACAGATAATTATGGATCACATCCGCAATTTGATGGTCCGTATAAGTTTTATATAAAAAATGGGAATCTGTCAGCATATCAGGAAATGGGAGAACTGATGAAAAAGTATAGGACGAATGATGTATTTCAATCGTATGACAATTTTGTGAAACAGTCCTATCTTGATGTGCCGGCTGAGGACAGAATGGTTGTAGAGGATTTATTTGGAAAGAGAGAGTTTTCTGACATGACTGATAAGATTGATTATATTAATTATGTTGTCAGTTATCTCAGAAAAAATTATAAATACACCATGAAACCGGGTAAAGTTCCGGAGGGAAGAAGTGTTGTTGATTATTTCCTTAAAGATAATAAAAAAGGATATTGTACGTATTTTGCAACATCAGCTGCAATTATTTTAAGAAGTGCCGGGATTCCAACAAGGTATTGTGCAGGATATGTAGTTGATACCAGATTATTGGGTGGTGCTGATGAAGAAACATATCAGACATTTGAAGTGTCAGATAATTCGGCACATGCATGGGTAGAGGTATATATTGACGGATATGGCTGGAGTGTGGTTGATCCGACTCCGGGATATGGAGAAGAGTATGGTGCTGAAGAAGCTTCAACAAATAGCGTGACGGTGGAATCAGACAGGCAGATGGAAACAGATATTAGTGAAACAGAACGGGAAACAGTGGATTCATCAATATATGGAAATGTACAGGAAACTACAATAGATAAAAAGAATATTCCGATTAAATTTCCGCAAAATGGAGCGATGCATGCAGCATTTATAATAACAGCGGCTGTTATGAGTGCAATTATTATATTAATCATAATATGTATCAGCAGAATAGTTTCAAGGCACAGACTTCTGTATGCTGCTGATAGTGAAAAACTGATTAATATGTATGAGTATCTTGAGAAGCTTCTTGAGTTTTCCGGCTTTAAAAGAGATGCAGATATGGATTATCAGGATTATATATATGATATTGTTGCATCTGAAAAAGAATTACAGGGAATTGGACTTGAGAAAGCAGTGCAGATAATCCTTGCGGTTAGATTTGGCAATGTAAAATGTGTTGACAAAGCTGATATAACTGGGATAATAAGTACTATAAGACAAGTGCGAAGCTATGCACTTAAGAAAGCCAGAGGATTAAGAAAGCTTATAGTATGTTTAATTTAGAAGAAGAGCTTAAGAAACTCCCGGCAAAACCGGGAGTTTATATTATGCATGATAAGTGGGACAACATAATATATATAGGTAAGGCGAAGATTTTAAAGAATCGTGTAAGACAGTATTTCCAGAGCAGCAGGAATAAGTCTGCCAAGATTGTGCAGATGGTGTCGCATATTCAGTACTTTGAGTATATTATCACGGATTCTGAACTTGAGGCGCTTGTTTTGGAGTGTAATCTTATCAAGGAGCACAGACCTAAGTATAATACCATGCTAAAGGATGACAAGAGCTATCCTTTTATTAAGATTACCGTTGGTGAAGAGTATCCAAGGGTACTTTTTGCAAGAAAAATGAAGCATGGAGCGGGTAAGTATTTCGGTCCTTATACTTCTGCGGCAGCAGTCAAGGATACTATTGAACTTCTATGCAAGTTGTATAAGGTAAGAACATGTAACAGAAATCTGCCTAAAGATGAAGGTAAGGACAGGCCATGCCTTAATTACCATATCGGACAGTGCGATGCACCGTGTCAGGGATATGTAAGCGGTGAGGAATACAGAAGAAGAATTGATGAGGTTACAGCTTTCTTAAACGGTGATTACAAGAAGATTATGGACAGGCTCACAACGCAGATGCAGGAAGCGTCTGAGAAGATGGAATACGAGGAAGCTGCCAGATACAGAGACCTGTTGATGAGTGTTAAGCAGGTTGCACAGAAGCAGAAGATTACAGCAGATGATGTTAATGACAGAGATGTAATTGCCTGTGCAAGTGATGGTCAGGATGCAGTTGTGCAGGTGTTCTTTATCAGGCAGGGTAAGCTTCTTGGAAGAGATCATTTTCATATGAAGGTTGCTGAAGGTGACTCTAAGAGCGACATAATTTCGGAATTTATGAAACAGTATTACGGCGGAACTCCATTTATACCTAATATTATTATGGTGCAGTACGAGATAGAGGATGCGGATACAATAGCACAGTGGCTTAGTGCAAGAAAGAGTCGCAAGGTAAGTATTGTCACACCTAAGAAGGGCGACAAGGAAAAGATGGTTGAGCTTGCATATAAGAATGCCCAGCTTGTTCTTACACAGGATGCGGAGAAGATTAAGCGTGAGGAGAGCAGGACAACAGGAGCTATGAAAGAGATTGCCGGCTGGCTTGGACTTGGGACACTTCACAGAGCAGAGGCTTACGATATATCTAATACAAATGGCGTTGAAAGTGTTGGTTCAATGGTTGTTTTCGAGGATGGAAAACCAAAGAAGAACGATTATCGCAAGTTCAGGATAAGAACAGTAAAGGGACCGGATGATTATAAGAGCATGCGTGAGGTTCTGACAAGACGTTTTACAAGGGGTATGCGTGAGCGGGAAGGACTTGAGGATAGTCACGGATTTTCGAGATATCCAGACCTTATTATGATGGATGGCGGACGCGGTCAGGTGAATATTGCACTTGATGTACTTAAGGAACTGGGACTTAATATTCCTGTGTGCGGTATGGTAAAGGATGATACCCACAGCACAAGAGGTCTGTATTATAACAATATTGAGATACCGATAGATAAGCACAGCGAGGGCTTTAAGCTGATTACAAGAGTGCAGGATGAGGCACACAGATTTGCAATAACTTATCACAGAAGCTTAAGAGATAAGGCACAGGTATCTTCTGTACTTGATTCGATTGAAGGAATCGGACCTGTAAGAAGAAAGGCACTTATGAAGCATTTTCTTGATATAGAAAAGATACGGCAGGCATCAGTGGATGAGCTTATGAAGGCTGATGGTATTACTGAAAATGTGGCAGAGAATATATACAAATTCTTTCATTGATAATACTTTTATAATAGCATTTATAGCTTGTCTGTGATAAACTTAGGATATATGAAATCGTAAACATGAGTTTGGAGGCAGAGAATATATGAATAATGGTAAAGAGAGGGTAAAGTTATCTAAAGTTATCCAGAAAATGAATCTTGTTAATCTTACACCACAGATAGATGTGTCCGGAATCTGGCTTAATCTGCCTGATGTGAACAGACCGGCTTTGCAGCTTACAGGTTTTTATGACCAGTTTGATAATGACAGATTACAGATTATTGGTAATGTGGAGCATGCTTATCTTGAGAGTCTTTCTGAGCAGGAGAGATATGAAAGATATATGCAGCTTTTGTCAAGTAATATTCCATGTATTATATTCTGCAGGAATATAAAGCCAGAGCCTAAGATTATTGAACTTGCGGTTAAGTATCAGATACCTCTTCTTATGACAGACCAGGCAACATCTTCATTTACAGCAGAAGTAATACGCTGGCTGAAGGTCCAGCTTGCACCATGTATCGTAATCCATGGTGTTTTAGTTGATGTATATGGTGTAGGTGTACTTATCACAGGTGAGTCTGGTATTGGTAAGAGCGAGGCTGCGCTTGAACTTATAAAGAGAGGGCACCGTCTTGTAACTGACGATGCGGTTGAAATCAGAAAGGTCAGTGACGAGACTCTGGTTGGAAGCGCACCGGGAGTTACTAAGTATTTTATAGAGCTCAGAGGCATTGGTATTATTGATGTCAAGACACTTTTCGGTGTTGAAAGTGTTAAGGAAACTCAGGAAATTGATATGGTTATCAAGCTTGAGGACTGGAACAAGGACAGAGAGTATGACCGCCTTGGACTTGAGGAAGAATACATAGAATATCTTGGCAATAAGGTTGTGTGCCATACGCTTCCGGTAAGACCCGGACGTAATCTTGCTGTAATTGTTGAGTCAGCAGCGGTCAACCACAGACAGAAGATGATGGGATATAATGCAGCAAAGGAATTATACAGAAGAGTACAGGAAAATCTTATGAGAGGCGGGGAGGATGACGATGAGTAAGATTATATTTGGAATTGATGTTGGAGGAACAACCTGCAAATGTGGTACATTTTCTGAAGAAGGTGAGCTGTTAAGAAAGGAAGAGATTCCTACAAGAAAGGATGAGGGTGGAAGCTTGATTCTGCCTGATATAAGTGAGTATATCAAGGGCGTTCTTGCAGATATGAATATGACAACAGGGGATGTGGCAGGAATCGGAATGGGACTTCCTGGTGCCTGTCTTGAAGATGGAACTGTCAACAAATGTATTAACTTAGGCTGGGGAGTATTTAATGCAGCCAATGTATTGTCTGAGCTTACAGGTATTCCTGTTAAGATTGGTAATGATGCCAATATGGCAGCACTCGGAGAATTCTGGGTAGGCGGTGGAAGCGAATATAACAGCATGGTCATGGTGACGATTGGAACCGGTGTAGGCGGTGGAGTTATTATTGATGGAAAGCCTCTTTATGGATTTAACGGTGCAGCAGGTGAGATAGGACATCTTCCACTTGTTGAAGATGAGACAGAGAGCTGTAACTGTGGAAAGAAGGGCTGTCTTGAGCAGGTTGCTTCTGCAACTGGAATTGTAAGAACAGCTAACCGTATGCTTGCAGAAAGTGATATGCCTTCATCTTTAAGAAGTGTGCCATACATATCGGCAAAGGTTATATTTGACGAGGCTAAGGGAGGAGATGCCCTTGCTATACAGGTAACAGAGTATGTATGCAGATATCTTGGAAAAGGACTCGCATGTGCAGCAGGAATGGTTGACCCTGAGGTATTTGTAATTGGTGGCGGAGTTTCTGCCGCAGGGGAATATTTTATCAATCTTATTGATAAGTATTATAAGGAATGTGTGTTCCATGCGAGCAGACAGACTAAGATAGTTAAGGCTGCACTTGGCAATGATGCAGGAATGTATGGAGCAGCAAAGCTTATTCTTGGAAATTAGTTAGTATTAAGGATAGTGAGATTATATGGATAATAAAATGTTATCAGAAGCATTAATATCAATGCTTGGTGCCAGGAATGTAAGAACAGGTGAACTAATGAAGACACATACTACATTCAGAATCGGAGGTGCTGCAGATTATTATGTAACACCACAGGCAGAAAAGCAGATAGCAGATGTTATCGCATTTTTGAAAAAATCGGACATTAAATATATTGTTATTGGAAATGGCAGTAATATTCTTGTGAGTGATGAAGGCTTCAGGGGAGTTGTAGTTGAGCTTGGCGATGGTTTTTCAGATTATGAGTTTCTGCAGGATTCACAGGATAATTCAGATGAAGTGCTTGTCAAAGCAAGTGCAGGTATGAAGCTTACAAGACTTGGCAACCAGCTTGCTGCTAATGGAATTGCTGGATTTGAATTTGCAACAGGTATTCCGGGTTGCATAGGTGGTGCTGTAAGAATGAATGCAGGTGCTTATGGCGGGGAGTTCAAGGATATTCTTGTCAGTGCAAAGGTTATTGATGATGAAGGTGTTATCAGGGAGCTTTCAGCAGATGAACTTGAGCTTGGATACAGAACAAGTATTGTAGCGAAAAGCAATATGATTGTTCTTGAAGCAACTTTGAAATTAAGAAAAGGTGAACCGGATATAATAAGAAATAATATCTCAGAGCTGGCAGCTAAGAGAAGGCAGAAGCAGCCACTTGAGTATCCTAGTGCCGGAAGCACATTTAAAAGACCGGAAGGATATTTTGCAGCAAAGCTATTGAGGATGCAGGTCTTAAGGGTTGTGCAAGAGGTGGCGCACAGGTATCGGAGAAGCATGCCGGATTCGTTGTCAATAAGGGCGATGCAACTGCGAAGGATGTATGCGAGCTTACGGATTATATTAAGAGTGAAGTTATGGAAAAGTTCGGTGTCGGGCTGGAACTGGAAGTTGTAAAGGTTGGATTCTAAGGCTTGTTATAATTAAACAGACCAGTAATTAAGGACAGATAAGAAAGAGAAGATGATAAGATGAAGATGATTATTGTTACAGGTATGTCAGGTGCAGGTAAATCTACAGCACTTAATGTATTAGAAGATGAGGGATATTATTGTGTCGATAATATGCCAATCTCTCTGATTCCTAAGTTTGCAGAGCTTGCCAATGCTGGAGAAGACGGATATAGCAACATAGCAATTGGTGTAGATATAAGAAGTGGTCACGCACTTGCTGAGCTGGATTCAGTGCTTGATGATATGCTTAATAAGCATTTTAACTATACAATTCTGTTTCTTGAATCAAGTGATGAGGTACTTGTAAAACGATACAAGGAAACGCGAAGAACACATCCGCTTGCAATGGATGATCATGACAGAATAGATAATGTAATAAAGCTGGAAAGAGATGAGCTTAAGTTCTTAAAGAAAAGAGCAGATGTAATAATCGATACAAGCCAGATGCTTACAAGGGAACTTAAGGCAGAGCTTGAGGGCATATTCTTTGACGATAAGAATTTCAAGAATCTGTTTGTTACAGTTCTTTCTTTTGGTTTCAAATATGGAATACCTGCAGACGCAGATCTTGTGTTTGATGTGAGATTTCTGCCTAATCCATATTATATTGAAGAACTTAAACACCTTACCGGTAATGATAAGCCTGTACAGGATTATGTGAAGAAAGCTCCGGAGACAACAGAATTTCTGGAAAAGATAGATGATTTATTGAAGTTCCTTCTGCCTAATTATGTTAAGGAAGGAAAGAACAGCCTTGTTATTGCAATTGGCTGTACAGGAGGAAAGCATCGTTCAGTTACTCTTGCTAATGAAATCTATAAGCTTATAAGCAGGACTGAGTATGGATGCAAGGTTGAGCATAGAGATATTGAGAAAGATTCTAAGAGAAAAGGTTAAGTATGTCGTTTTCATCAGAAGTAAAAGAAGAGTTAGTTAAGAAAACAGATTCCGCGAGGCATTGCCAGATTGCGGAATTTGCTGCGTTTATGGGAATGTCTGGCAATGTAAGCGAGACAGATAATGGAGAATTATGTCTGGAATTCGTTACAGAGAACGAATTGTCAGTTGAGAAATTCAGTGACCTGTTATTGAGAATATTTAGCATTAAGATGGATGCTGATACGAATGAAATGGTTAAGAATGGCAAGGAAACTATTATAAGGATAACCAGACAGAGTGATGTTGCTAAGATATTGCAGACATTAAAATGGTGCGACGACCGGTTTACACAGATTGAACCGGTGTTTGTTGACGCAAGAATTGTAGCTATGGACTGCTGTAAGAAAGCATTTATAAGAGGAGCTTTTATGGAACGAGGTTCTATAAGTGACCCGAACAAGTTCTATCACTATGAGATTGTGTGCAAATATGAGGAGGACGCTGATATTCTTATGGATATGCTGCGTTTTTTCGGACTCGATGCCAAGGTTATTGTAAGAAAAAACAGTTTTGTTGTGTATATGAAAGAAGGCAATAATATTACTGATACGCTTAATCTTATGGGAGCGGTTGTATCACAGATGAACCTGTACAATGTCATGATTCTTAAGGGAATCAGTAATGATGTCAACAGAAAGGTAAACTGTGAGACTGCTAATCTTAACAAAACAATTGAAGCGGCGGTCAAGCAGATTAAGGATATTGAACTTATAAGAGATACTGTCGGGCTTGACAGTTTAAGTGACAGTCTGATGCAGGTTGCTCTTTTAAGACTCGAGAATCCTGACATGAGTCTTCAGGGACTAGGTGAGCTGTTAGACCCTCCGGTTGGTAAATCGGGTGTAAACCACAGGCTAAGAAAGATTGGCGAGAAGGCAGATGAATTAAGACAGAGCATGGGAATCTCTGTCTGATTAAATATTTTTAATAAAATTTTACATTTTCTTTTCAAATAGGGATTGACAAGAAGTGTATAATTGAAAATATGAGATAAAAGAGCAGTCATATACTGCAGAAAGGTTGATTAAGATGACTAAAGTAGATATAATTTCAGGCTTTTTGGGAGCAGGTAAAACAACTCTTATAAGTAAGCTTTTAAAGGAAGCCTTAAAGGGAGAGCAGGTAGTTCTTATTGAGAATGAATTCGGTGAAATCGGTATTGATGGAGGATTCCTTAAAGATTCTGGGGTTGAGATAAGAGAGATGAATTCAGGATGCATCTGCTGTTCACTTGTTGGTGATTTCGGAACTTCTCTTAAGGAAGTTGTAGACAAGTATCACCCGGACAGAATTATTATTGAGCCTTCAGGAGTAGGCAAGCTTTCAGATGTTATCAAGGCTGTTAAAGATCTTCACATTGAGAATGAAATCGTTCTTAACAGTGCTTCAACAGTTGCAGATGCTTCTAAGGTTAAGGTTTATATGAAGAATTTTGGCGAGTTCTTTAATAACCAGATTGAGCATGCAGGAACTGTTATTTTAAGCAGAACACAGAATGTTTCTGAAGAGAAGTTAAAGACCGCTATTGAGCTTATTAAGAGTGTTAATCCTAATGCACATATTATCACAACTCCTTGGGATGATATTGACGGAACTAAGATTCTTGGTGCAATGGAGAATGTTACTAACCTTGAGTTAGACATGCTTGCAGAGGCAGCGCAGAAGGCTTATGAGGAGCATGAGAAGGAGCACCACCACCACCATCATCATGAAGATGGAGAGTGCTGCTGTTGTGGCGGACATCATGACGATGATGACGAGCATCACCATGACCACGAGCATGAGCATCATCATGACCATGATGAGGAACATGAGCATCATCACGAGCACGAACATCATCATGAGCACGAGCATGATCATCACCATCATCATGCAGATGACGTATTTACAAGCTGGGGAACAGAGACTCCTAAGAAGTATGAGAAGGCAGAGCTTGACAGTATATTAAAGAAGCTTTCTGAGAGTGAAGATTATGGTAAGGTTCTCCGTTCTAAGGGTATGCTTCCTTGTACAGATGGAACATGGATGTATTTCGACCTTGTACCAGAAGAATATGAGATTCGTGAGGGAAGTGCTGATTTCACAGGAAGAATCTGTGTAATCGGTTCTGAACTTAAGGAAGATGCACTTAAGGAACTTTTTGAAGTTTAATCAGTGTTTAATAGAAGAACACATTTTTACAACGCATTTATAATGAAATGATAGCGCAAATGCGCAGAAATGAGGATAAATATGGCAAATGAGGAATATCAGATTCCGATTTTCTTGATTAATGGTCAGCTTGACAGTGGTAAAACAAGATTTATCTCCGATACTATAGCAATGGGACAGTTTGCAGACGCTAAGAATAAACTTCTTATTGTGTGTGAAGAAGGTGAAGAGGAGTATAGCGAGAAGCTTCTTAAGGACAACGGAGTTGATATGGTTGTTGTTGAAAAGGAAGATTTTAATATCAAGACTCTTAATGAACTGGACAAGAAGTATGATCCATGGATTGTTATTGTTGAATATAACGGAATGTGGGATCCTGCACTTATTCTTGGAAGTGAGAAGCCAAGAGGATGGCAGGTATACCAGTCTATAACTTTAGTTGATGCTAATGCATTTGGCTTACAGTGGGCTAACATGAAGTCTATTATTGCAGAGTCTGTTAAATATGCTGATATGGTTATCTTTAACAGATGCAAGTCAGGTATGGATCTTGGCAGCTACAGAAGAAGCATGAGAGCATTAAATCCTGCACTCCAGATTATCTTCGAGGACGAGAAGGGTGACCAGGTTGCTATATCTGAGCAGCTTCCATACGATATCAATGCTGATGTTATTCAGGTTGATGACGAAGATTATGGTATCTGGTATATGGATGTGTCTGAAAGACCGGAAGTATACGCAGGCAAGAAGGTAAGATTTAAGGGACAGGTTCTTAAGAACAAGTACTTTAAGGATAAGAATTTCGTTCCGGGAAGAAAGGTTATGACATGCTGTGCAGAAGATACACAGTTTATCGGTTATATCAGCTTCTACAACAACATAGCTTCTCTTGAAAACAGAGAATGGATATGGGTTACAGCTACTATTAAGTATGAATTCCAGATGGCATATAAGAAGAAAGGTCCTGTTCTTTACGTTGAAAGCGTAGAAAAGACAGGTGCACCTAAGGAAGAGATGGTGTTCTTCTGATATGATACAGGATATATGGCCAAAACATTTGGACAATCAGTATAAGAACCTTAAGCCAGGCAATGAGGATACTGTGTTTTATTTTCAGGGTTCCTCATTGCTTGCAAGACCATCAGGACATTTTAAATCACAGAATCCTGAAGAAAATGTATTAATATATCCACAGTATAGCGAGTTCGTTCAGGGGATAAAATCCTCTTACGGAGATAAAACTGTGGATAACTTTGAATTCATATATCTGTTGTCAATTGATGAGGAACATTTTTTCCTTGCAAGAAAGACTGGAAGCCTCGAAAGAGGCACATTCTTGGGCGAGATGGCTGATTCAGCTGTACACAAGGATATGTATTCTTTCGTCAGAGGATATGAATTCATAGGCGTTGATTCTTTCCGTAAGGCACAGCCAAGAGAGCATGCTTATGCGGCTATTACTGCATTTCATCTGTATGGCTGGTACAGGGATAATCATTTCTGCGGAAGATGCGGAAAACCACTCAGGCATGATGACATGCAGAGAATGTTACGCTGTGACTGCTGTAAGAATATGGTGTTTCCTAAGATATGTCCGGCTGTTATTGTTGCAGTTACAGACAAGGACAGAATTCTTCTTACTAAATATGCGGGAAGAACTTACAGGAATTATGCGCTTATTGCCGGATTCACCGAGATTGGTGAAACAACAGAGGAAACTGTAAGCAGAGAGGTTATGGAAGAAGTAGGTGTGAAGGTTAAGAATATTACATATTACAAGAGCCAGCCTTGGGGACTCAGCGGTTCTCAGCTTCTTGGTTACTTCTGTGAGCTTGACGGTGACGACACAATAACCCTTGAAGAAGATGAGTTATCGGTCGGCACATGGGTCAAGGCAGATGATATAGATGTAATTGACGACCATATCAGTCTCACAAGGGAAATGATTGAGAAATTCCGCAGCGAGCATGTGAGTCACAATTAATTGTAATCTTTAAAACTAATATTAAGATCTATGGTATTACCACTGACACCGTCTAATTTAGCGGATTCAGTGTACTGCCATATAGAGAATTCATATGGGAAGTAAGGTGTGTCTGAATAATAGGCAAACCACTTCTCATATTTTTCTAAGCGGGTAAGGTCAAGTCTTCCAACGAAGCCCTTAAGGTTGGAATATATCATTGGCTTATAGCCTGCTTTTTCTATCTTGTCGCAGAATGCGATTATGATATCTGTAAGTTCTTCAGTAGTCAGATTCTCCTGTCTGTATGAATCGCCCGAAATCTCCTCAAAGTCAATCACTACAGGATATGTAATTTTGTAAGGTTTGATAATATCAAGAACATAATCAGCCTCTTCTATAGCTTCTTGCTTTGTAATTGCAGATGAAAAGAAGTATGCGCCAATCTTAATATTATTCTTTATTGCGTCTTTTGCAAATGTATCAAATGAAGAATCAGTGTTCAGGATTCCATTGCCATAGCTTCTGAATCCACATCTTAACATAGCAAATTCAACGCCCTGTTCTTTTAATTTCTTAAAGTCAATTTTCCCCTGAAACTTAGAGGCATCAACACCCATATGTGTTGTAACTTTACCGTCTTCATTGTATGTAATAATTCCTTTATCGTCCTGCTTGAAATTCTCGTCCTTATAATTATTCTTGGCAAGTTCAGGAAGTATCTGCGCAAATACATACTGATTCTTATTGTTCACATAGACTATATTATCAGGGAAATAGCTCTTAAGTATGGAAAGAGAACCTTCACCATTAGTGAATCTTAATTTCATATCAGAAAGAAGATCCTCTTTCTCTTCTGACTTTAGTTTCTCAATCTCGTCATTGCTAAGCTTATCGGTATTAGCTGCAACGGTTGCTTTTCTGTATTTAATAATGACACCGGTGGTCAGCAGACCAAACATTACAGTTGTCATAAAGAATATTAAAGTTGTTATCACAAAAGGATTGGTTTTCTTCGATTTCATAGTGCATCACCTCTATAATAATTAATTATGAGTTATTCATAAAAAGTATTTCTTGTATAAATGGTATATTAGCTTTCGCAAAATGTCAATTAGATTCGTATGATTTTTTAAATAAAAATATACAAAAGGTATTGACAATTTATTGAATAGAATATATAGTATCTGTACAACACAACAATTCTTATAGAATCAGAATCCAGACGTGGATAACTGAGATTCTTTTGCCTTTGCAAGAAGGTAATTGTACCGTTTCTGTTCTGAATTAAGCTGGTAGATATAACAGTCTATCAGGTCAGGATCAGTAACATTATCAAGATTAGAATAGGCAGTATACATTGCCTTTTTAGTCATCATAAGTTCCTGTAGCAGGTATTTTTCATCATATGTAGCAGGACTCTTTTTTTTACCAAACATTTTCAATAGAATTACTCCTTAATGCTCAAGATTAGGGGCATCATATGCCTTTATTAGAAGTATAGGCAGTAAATGGTAATTCTATACATGTTTTTTAGGAGGTGGATATGTGCCATACGATATATCAGTAGTGATTGCACTGGTATTCATTATATGGTCAGTGAGGGAAGATGTAAAAGCTTTCAGAATACCGAATTATCTGATTATAGCAGGGTTAATTGTGGGAACAGGACTACTCGTTATAAGAGGATTGGCAGGTGATAATATAAGGGACTACATACTTGGCACCCTGGCGGGATTAGCAGGAATGATGCTTCTTTATATAATCAGGGCTGTTGGTGCGGGGGATGTGAAGCTTTTTGCAGTGCTTGGACTGCTGACGGGGTTAGAATTCGTGGTACAGCTTATGGTTGTGTCATTTATCACAGGGCTTTTTATAGGAGTTATTGAGTTGTGTTTTAAAAGGACAAGTCTGGTAAGGGTAGGAAGCACAGGGATAGAAGGGCATGGATTTCATTATGCGGTTGCGGTTCTGATTGGATATGTTGTTGTGTTGGGATACAGAGTTGTTGTGATTTTATGAACATATAAGGGGAGGTAAATAATGGGGAGGAATAGCATTTGTGTTATATACGATTCAGATGAGAATTATGCAAAGCGTCTGATGTCAGTAATTAACGATGATAATGATATTCCTTATAATGCACAAGTGTTTACACAGGAGCAGGAGCTTGATAAGTATCTGCAGGAAAAGAAAGCGGACATGCTTATGATATGTGAAGGGGCATATGAGTATGATGCGACGAGAACAGGGAATAAGACAGTTGTGTTGTGTGAGGAAGAACAGGATGCCGATGAAATCAATTCTAAAGAGGAGAGAGGGCTGGTAGGAATATGCAAATACCAGCCGTCATACCAGCTTCTCCAGTCGGTTATGAGATACGATAAGAGAGAGAATAGCCAGAGGAGAGAAAGTCTTAAGGTAGTAGGTGTGTATGGATTTAACAATACATCACGCATGGTATTATCACTGGCAGTTGCAAAGCAGCTGTCAGAGAAGTGTAATACATTATTCGTGAATTTTGAGACATTTGGCGGATTTAAAGGAATATTAAAAGGGGAGGAGGAACAGAACCTTTCGGATGCTTTATATGCATTCAGACAGAATCATAACCAGTTTCATAAGAATATTGTTAATGCGATAAGTCATTATGACAGGCTTGATTATATACCGGATACATCCTGTGCAGATGATATAGATGATATTAAAGCAGATGAACTTGGCACATTTGTTCAGGGAATTGGAAGGGAGCTTGGGTATTCATATATTGTGGTCGACATAGGGGATGGGTTGAGGATGCCGTGGAATATGATGGATTGCTTTGATGAAATATATATGTGTGATGGGGATAATTACCTGGAAAAGTCTAAAGTCAGAAATTTTGAAAATATGGTTATGGAACGTGGAATGGATAATATTGTCAGTGCATTTAAGAAGATTGCAGTAAGAATTGAAGACAATATTCTTAATCCGGATATGTGGAACAGGCTTCCTTTCTGCAGTTTTTATGATGAACTGTGCTCTTTAATTGAGACTGGAGAGACATAATGGAAGAACTATATATGAATATAAGAAAACTGGTGTATGAACGCCTTGATACAGGCAGAGATATTGATGATGTTGAATTATACCAGGTTATAGATGCATGCATATATGAAGAGAGCCGTAATGTTGTAATACCTATAAGGCAGAAAGAGGAGTTAAAGAAAAGGCTTTATAACTCTATTAAGAAACTTGATATTCTACAGGAGCTTTTAGAGGATGACAGTGTAACAGAGATTATGGTAAATGGGAGTGACAGTATCTTTATAGAGCGGAATGGCCACATGGAAAAATGGGATAAGAAGTTCGAGAGTGTTGAGAGGCTGTCAGATATAGCACAGCGTATAGCAGCCATGTCTAACAGAATGGTTAATGAAGCATCACCTGTAGCAGACACAAGATTGTCAGATGGTTCGAGAGTCAGCATAGTATTGCCGCCGGTTGCTATTAATGGACCTGTAATAACCATAAGAAAATTCTATGATACACCGCTTACGATTGAGAGACTTATTGAGCTTGAATCAATTACGGCTGAGGCTGCAGAATTTTTAAGCCGGCTTGTTAAGAGCAGATATAACATTTTCATATCAGGAGGTACTGGAAGTGGCAAGACAACATTTTTAAATGTGTTGTCAGATTATATTCCAGAAGATGAGAGACTAGTGACGATTGAGGACTCAGCGGAATTACAGCTTCATAATGTCAGTAATCTTGTCAGGTTAGAAGCGAGAATGGCTAATCTGGAAGGCTGTAATGCGGTGGGGATAAGAGATCTTATTAAAGCGAGTCTTAGAATGAGACCAGACCGTATTGTTGTCGGAGAAGTCAGGGGCGCAGAAGCAATAGACATGCTCCAGGCGATGAATACAGGGCATGACGGAAGTTTGTCTACAGGGCATGCAAACAGCCCCAAAGATATGATGACAAGACTTGAGACAATGGTACTTATGGGAATGGAGATGCCGGTAACAGCAATCCGTTCTCAGATATCATCGGCTATAGATATTGTTGTACATCTGGCACGATTAAGGGATAAAAGCAGGAAGGTGATGCAGATTGCAGAGGTTGGAGATTATATCGGAGGTGAAGTTGTACTTACACCATTATATAAGTTTGTTGAAACAGGTCAGGACAAGAATGGAAAAGTATTTGGAAAACTTGTCAGACAGGAGAACAGCCTTATCAGAACTGAAAAACTTAAGGCTGCCGGATATATGTGATAGTGGTGTGCGTTATATAGCAGAGGGAATAGTTATTGTCTGTGTTGCAGCTTATATCTTCTATGAAAATATATTGATGGCATTCATATTGTCACCATATGTATATCTTCATTATAAGCAGAGAAAAAAGGAACGTGCGAAGAAGGATAATAACGAATTCTGTAGGAAGTTCAGGGATGGAATTATGTCAGTATCATTTGCATTAAATGTAGGTTATTCGATAGAGAATGCATTTATACAGGCAGTTGAAGAGCTGGAACTGATATATGGCAGAGATTCGGATATTACTATTAAATTCAGATATATTGTTGTAAGGCTTGGACAGAATGAGAATATTGAGGATATATTTATGGATTTTGCTGAGGAAAGCAAAGTGGAAGATATTATATATTTTGCTGAGATATTCAGGTATGCCAAGAGAAGTGGTGGGGATTTAATATCAATTATCAGAAATACGACACAGATTATACAGCAGAAGGAAGAGGTTTTATCAGAGATAGACACAATTATAAGTGGTAAAAGAATGGAACAGAGAGTAATGAGCATAATACCGGCTGCTATAGTTGTATATCTTAAGTTTACTGCGGCTGAATTCATACAGCCGTTATATGGCAACGTGTATGGTGCAGTTATTATGACAGTGTGCCTTATAGTTTATGTTATCGCTGATATGTGGGCAAAGAGGATTGTTAATATTGAAGTTTAAGAAGATTGGGAAAATACATCTTATCATTATTGTTAGTATTGCGCTGACAATAATCAGTGCAGGTATGTCTAAGATACCCTCTACAATTGATGGTGTTATTAAAAGACCTGAACCGGGCGAGAACGCTAGTAGTAAATATATTGATGTAATAGGCGGGGATGGGCAGCAGATAGCGACTGTTAATCTGGCGGTTAGTCCTAGAATAATGTCAGCAGATGAGGTGTATGAATGTTTTGACAGAGCATACGAAGAAGTAATAGTCACCATGCTTGGAGATAATAAGAACTGTGATTATGTAACCGGAGATCTTGTGTTGCCGGAGAAAGACCAGAGCGGTGTGATAGAGCTGTCATGGTATTCATCAGATTACCAGCTTATTAACTATAACGGCAAAGTTAGTAACAGAGGGTTTTTGGATGGTGAATACAGGAAGGTTTCTCTCAGGCTTGTTATGGAATATGAGGATTACAGGAGTGAGTATGAGATACCGGTAACTGTATATGCGCCGGAATACAATGACAAAGTGGGGAAGCAGGTGCGTGTAGAAAAAGCAATAGAGGATGTTCTTAGCAACAATCCGACAGATGCAGATATTAATCTTCCTGAATACATAGACGGAGAAAAAGTTACATATGAGGAACAGGATGAACCGGCTTCGCCAGTAATATTTATTATTCTTGGAGGAATTGCGGCAGCAGTTGTTGGTATATCTGATAGAAAAAAAGAGAATGACCGGATTATAAGAAGAAAAAGAGATCTTGTGTATGACTATTCAGAGGTTGTATCTAAGCTGACACTGCTTCTGGAAGCAGGGATGACAACGAGAATGGCATGGCATAAAATTGCGTGTGACTATAGAAATAAGACTAATCATGGGGATTTGAAAAGACCTGTATATGAAGAAATATGTACGACTGACTATAATATTCAGGCAGGAATTTCGGAGATTAAGGCATATGAGCAGTTTGGCAAACGTTGTGATACAAGAGAGTATATGAAATTAGCGACATTATTGCAGACCAACATTAAAAAGGGAACTAAAGAACTCAGTAATCTGCTGGAAAAAGAAGCCTGTGACGCTTTTGAAAAAAGAAAGAACATGGCACGGGTAAAGGGAGAAGAGGCAACGACAAAACTGCTTATGCCGATGATGCTTATGCTCATAACGGTAATGATGATAATTATGATACCGGCAATATGGTCTTTTCGTATGTAGTGAGCGGACAGGGAATTGGTAATATGTGGTGAATTAGTTAAAAGAAAGGTTGTGGAATTATGAACAATATAATGAACAATATTAAGAGAGAAGCTAAGAAATTCTGGAATGATGAGGATGGAATGGGAGTTGTCGAGGTTGTATTAATAACAATTGTTCTCGTTGGACTGGTTGTGCTTTTTAAGAAACAGATAACAGACCTTGTTAATTCTGTTCTGTCAAAGATGACTAATCAGGCTAATAAAATATGATTTATGGAGGATACATGTGTCGGGGAAAAGAATTAATGCACATATAACAATAATGGCAGCATTATCCATGACTATTGTTCTTTCTTTAATAAGTGCGTGTATAAAGTCGGCCTCAGATTGCTACTATAATACACAGATTAAAGAAGCCTGTATGCTGTCAGTGGAAGCTGCATTTTCTTCATATCACAATGATATGTTGAATGAATATGACATATTTCTTCTTGAGGATACTGACAGAATAGAGGCAAAAATTGAGAAATATGTTGAGAAAAATTTATCTTCATGTGGAAAAGACATTTCTTTATTAGGAATCAATGTGGATAACATAGAACACATAACTGATAAAGGAGGAACATATCTTAAGAAGGAGATTGCTAGGTATATGCAATATGAAATATACGGGGATATGTTGGGAATATCACAGCAGTCACAGGCTGAGCTGGAAAAGTCACAGAAAGTGCAGGAAATAACACAAGATATAACAGAATGTGAAGAAATGATGTGGGAAGCAGATGTGAAAACATTGCGCCTTATTGAACTTGTTGATGGGATTGAGACAACTGAGACAGGTATTGTTATAAGAAGAGGAAAACCTGTTGCTGTATCTGATTATTTTGTCAAATCAGCAGTTAATGGAACGGTTTCTAAAGAGACTTTGTATGTTGATGAGGATAAAGTTTATAAGAGTGTGAGTGTCTCACAACCAGGTTATGTAGATGTATCAAAGATACTTGATGATATGTATGAGGATGCTGAAGGCATCACAGAAGATATGAAAGATTCCGGAGATATCAGTTCGTATGCGGATTTCTATAAAAAGAATTATGACATGTTAAAAGCTGTTATTGAAGGAGCAGACAGTAAGACAGAGGAAGCTTTAAAGCTGCTTGGCGAATATGAGAATGCAAAGACGGGTGCAAAGGACAAGCTGGGCAAATGTGTTGAGAAGGTTAAATTACACAGAAATATATTAGGAGATGAACTACAGAAAGGATTGCTGGAAGATATTGAAGTAATAAGACAAGACAATGAGTCAGATAAGAAAATGCTATGCAATATTAAGGAATTAACGGCTGCACTTAAAAGAAATAAAATTATACTGGATGGAGTGAAGGATATAATCAATGAACTTGATACGGACCTTTCTTACAATAACAGACAGAAAATTATGGGAATTGTTGTTAAGTGCAGGGAGTCATTATATGGTTTATCGGCCAAAGGAATGAAATTTGATTATTCACAGATAGATTTTGATTCGGATTCCTCTGGTTTATCAGCTATAAAGAAAGTCAGACAGATGATAACTGATGGGATACTGGCACTTGTAATGGATACCGACAATATATCTGAAAAAACAATTACATATGGAGATCTTGCAACCAGTATGTCAGAAAAATATAAGGAGAATATTTCTGCTGTAGATGCCATAAAAGAGGATGCTTTGATGAATGAGTATCTTATGACGAGATTTAAATGCTATACAGATTATCTTGAAGAATCTGCAAATGATGCTGAATGTCTTGATTATACACTCGAATATATTCTGTGTGGCGGAGATAGTGATAAAGAAAATCTGGAGCAGACAATGCTTGCATTGTCGGGAATAAGAACGGGTATGAATATGGCGTATCTTATCACAGATCAGAATAAGAAAGCACAGGCCTTAACACTTGCAACCAGTGCTTTGGGATTTACTGGCAATATGGCACTTATTAAGGGAGGACAGTATCTGATAATGTCAATATGGGCATATGGAGAGGCAGTTATGGATATGCGTGATATATATGCCGGTAAGAAGGTAAAGTTATTAAAAAACAGCCAGTCATGGAAATTATCGCTTGAAGGACTTTTGAATATGACATTTGACACAGATAAGGAAGCTGATGATGAAGGACTTGATTACAAGGACTATATAAGAATGTTGCTTTTAATGGAGAGTGCGGAACACAGGAATTACAGGACAATGGGGGCAATGGAACTAAGAATGATAAGCATGGGGCATGAGAATTTCAGAATGAAGAATTATGTTGTCAGCGCAAAAGGTGAAGCAGTATTCAGGATATCAGGAAGAAAGCAGGTATATGTACAGGAAATGGGATGTTCATATATTTAATTGGGTTTAGCAGCATATGCTTCTAAATTACAGTTGGATGCAGGATTAATAATTATGAAAGGAGTTGCAGTCAGATGAAAAATTTCATCTTAAAAAAATTCTCTCTAAAAAATTTCACCCTAAAAAAATTCAAGAGATATGTTCCTGCATCAGCAACTGTTGAAGCGGCTTTAGTTATTCCATTGGTTATATATGCGGTTGCAACAGTTATGTTTCTTTTACAGGTAATAGCTATAAAAATGCATGTGAGTGATGCACTATATAATGCACTTAGAAAATTTAATACATATTCATATGTAAATGAAGCAACCATGGGAAATATAAATGGGTCTACATTTTTTGCGATTTTTGTAGATGAGGTTGGAACCGGTTATGCAGGAAAGCATTATATAGCAGGCGGTAATGCTGGATGGAATTTTTATAACTCCAGAATAGCAGATGATGATTCGACAGTCGGTATATCTCTGGTATATACAATAAAGAATCCTTTTAATATCTTTGGTGTCAGGGGGATTACTGTACGGGAAGAGAGAATAACAGATATATGGCTGGGTGAGGATAAAGACGGGTTCTCTTCACAATCAGATGAGGAATCAGAATATGTGTATATAACACAATATGGGGAAGTGTATCATACAGATCTGGCATGTACTTATCTTAGAAGAGATATCAAGACGGAAAATTTATCAGAAATAAATCAATTAAGAAACAATTCAGGGGCTAAATATTACAGATGTACCCAGTGTAATGGAGAATCGTTAGTTGTCTACTATACAGACTATGGGGATAAGTATCATATGTCTGCTGATTGTTATACATTGCAAAGGACGATATTAAGAGTAAAGAAAGATAAAGTCCGAAGCATGGAATGTTGTATCAAATGTAGCCAGTCGTGATTAAAGAGGGGGTATATGGAATATGGAAAGTGTGATTATTCTGGCAGGATTAATTGTCATGTCAGTCATAGATATAAAAAGAAAATCAATTCATATTGGCATGCTGACAGCCATGGGTGTTATTGTGGCAGGCATAAGAGCAGTGCAGAGTGTATGTGGAACAGCAAAGCTTAATAAATACGAATTGCTGGTTATAACAGGATTAACTCTGCTGATGTCATTAATGTGTGCCATAACGCATATGCTCGGGGTTGCAGATGCAGTTGTTATTGGAATTGTGGCATTAGCAATAGGAATACGCAAGGCTATATCCGTGTTTATTGGAGCAATGATGGTTGTGTGCGTTATTAGTGGGGTTCTGCTGATATTAAAGAAACTGAGGCGGAAAGATACTATTCCATTTATCCCGTTTATACTGCTTTCATATATGGGGGTTACATTATGCGGATAAAAGCGTCGTATACGGTGGAAAATGCAGTGATAGTGCCGATGTTTATGATAATAATTATGATAACGCTGAGGCTGTGCTGTGACATGCATGATGAACTTATAAAGGCAAGTGTTAACAGTCAGGTGGTTGTGCAGACAGAACTGAATGATTTTGGGAAAGATGCTGAAGAGATATATGTTGGGAAAGCAGAGCAGTATTTAAAAGAGAGAACTATTTTTCTTAATGATTGTAAGATAGATGGTGAGTCATCACCTGTGGCAAGCAATTCGCCGGAAAAGGCAATAAGAATATTTAATGCATTGAGAAAGCTTGAGATTAATTGAGGAGGGATTGGTATTGGAGAAAGAAGATATTAATATTAGATATGAGCATCAGAATAACAGTAATTATCTGGTTATAGAGGATTCTTCCGAGTATGAGGATTACCAGTATAAGATGTTAAAACGCAATAATCCGGAACATTTTTTGCATTTTTTCATGTACTCGGTTAATGGAAAATACGGGATTTATTATGATATTACTTCCAGACAGCAGCTTAGCAAATATTATGAATATGGAAAGATGACAATGGAAGATGTTAAATCAATATGTGTCAACATTTCAGAGATGGTAAGGATAGCGGAAGATTATATGCTTGATATCGACCATGTAAAGATAGAACCAAGATACATATATATGGATGTAGGAACTAAGAAACTGCAGTTTGTATATCATACGCGATTGAACAATCATACATTTAACGAGAGTCTTAAGATATTATTTGAATTCATTCTGGAACATTTTGATCATAGTCTAGATAAAGAGAGTATTGTGAAATTGTATGAAGTCTATCAGAAAGTGATAGTTGGTGACTATGATCCATACAATCTGATGAGAATGTTTGGTGTGGTTACAAGGAAGAAGCCGGAGACTGATAATATATCTGATAACACATCAAATAATATAGAAAATAATACAGGCAATAATATAGAAAGTAATAATATGGAGAGCTATAATCGGTCTGTTGAAAAGAAACAGGTTAAGACGGTTATGCCGGAGCAGATTGTGTCTGATGTAGAGGAGAAATCTGATAAACATGATGCTAAAAATGTGCGGATAATAATTGCAGCCGTCCTTATCATATCAGGAATGATTAATTTACTTGTACCAGGAGTTATTCCTTATAATATACCTTCTATATGGAGTTTCATAGGTATCGGTGCAGGGGTTGGAATGTTAACTTCATTTAAGAAAGGGAAAATTAAGCGTGGCAGGACTGTTATTGTGTCAGAAAAACAAGCAATTCCATATTCAGTGAAGGCTGATGTCAAAGAAGAACGCAGGCGGGCACAGCAGGAAGAGCATAAGAAAGAACAGAAAGAGAACGAGATTTCCTATGATGATATATGTAATGAGACAATGCTGTTATCAGACTATATGCCGGAGATTAACAAGAAAAAGACTTTAAATCTTATATTACAGGATGAAGAGCTGGTAGGGGATGTTCGTATATATATAAGAGGGATACAGAACGCTGATAATGTAATACATATGGATAAATATCCATATGTATTGGGAAGTTTTGATAAAATGTCAGATGTAGTGATTAAGGCACAGGTTGTCAGCAGAATGCACTGCTGTATATATCATGAAGATTTCAAAGAAGATAAGTATTTTGTTGAAGATCTTAACGCAACCAATGGAACATATCTTAATGGAGAAAGGCTGGGCAATCATGAGAAGAAAGAACTTCATAATGGCGATATATTAAAGCTGGCAGCAATTTCATTTATAGTTGAAATAATATAGATAAGACAGTTTTTCCCTCCTGTTCATGTATATCAGCTTTTGCATTATTAGAAAGACATATCTGGTGAATGATTGAAAGCCCTACACCAACATGATCTTTTTTAGTAGAAAAGAATGGCTTGATAAGCTGGTTATAATCAAGCGGAGCATTGCCAGAATGATTATCGTCAGAAATAATACGGTTATTTACAATCTGGACTAATATACTATCAGACTCTTTTCTGGTTATTAGTGTTATCTCACCAGAGCATCCGGAAGCCTCACATGCGTTGAGAACAGCTTCGGTGAGAAGTGTTTTTAACTGTTCTGGATTGATAAGAATATCGGGTATATCATCCAGACAGAAAGAGAATTCACAGGAATTATCGAGTGTATCATCGATAATATCAGGGATTTCATACATAATGTTATTGATGCTGACAGATACTTTTTCAGTTTTCTTCATGCTGTATCTGTATAGAGTTGTTCTTTCCATATGATATATAAGTTGTGAAATAACTTTTTCCATACGGTTGAAATACGGATTATCACATATTTCAGGAGACTTTTTCCTGACAAGCTGGAAGGTTGTCTTTAAGTAAGCTATGTAGTTCTTTATATCATGTGAATCAATGGACAGCTCTGAAAGAGAGACTAATGACATATTATTAATTATTGGCTCTAATTCAGGATTTGATTTAATTAATTCACTTAATTTCTGATATTCATTAAAGTTTAACATTATTATGATATGTCCTTTCAAACATAAATTTGATAAGTTTTTTGCTACAAGGTTGTAATCGATCCCTGTTTAAGTTATGATATTAAAGTATATACATATTCGAAATGCATGTAAACAAAAGTATTTCGACAAATTTCGCGCAAAGTGAGGAAATAGTATGAAAAAGGATGATTGTATTTTTTGCAAGCTGGCAAACGGCGAGATTCCAACGAATGCTCTTTATGAGGATGATATCGTAAAAGTTATTTTTGATGCCAATCCTGCCGCTAAAGGACATGTACTTATATTGCCGAAAGAACATTTTGACAATATATATGAACTTGATGATGACACTGCTTCACATGTATTTAAAGTGGCAGCTAAGATTTCTAAAGCATATAAGAAGGCATTGGATTTTGATGGACTTAATATTGTTCAGAACAATGGAGAAGTAGCAGGGCAGACAGTATTTCATTTCCATATGCATATTATTCCAAGAATTAAAGGTGATACAGTTAAAGTTGGCTGGGTTCCGGGAACTGCAGACACTGATACTATAGCATCAATAGTAGAAAAGGTTACACCTTATCTTTAATGTTTGTGTATGTTATTTAATGAGGATATGAATAATGGATATTAAGCGGGAAACCGTAATGATATATAGAAAGAGGAGAAAGCATGATTAAATTAAGTGATGGAGGAGCATATCTTATCAACGGCATTGATATTGTTGAGGATAGTGCTTCGGCTGTGAATGAAGTAGCTGCCAAGACAGGATGTTCAGTAACAAAGGAAGAGGCTGCTAAGAATACTATTGCATATGGAATTCTTGAAGGTCATAACACATCAGGAAACATGGAGAAGTTAAAGATTAAGTTTGATAAAATGACTTCACATGATATTACATTTGTCGGAATTATCCAGACAGCAAGAGCTTCAGGCCTTGAGAAATTCCCAATTCCTTATGTACTTACTAACTGCCATAACAGTCTTTGTGCAGTTGGCGGAACTATTAATGAAGATGACCATATGTTTGGTCTTACATGTGCAAAGAAATATGGCGGAATATATGTACCACCTCATCAGGCTGTAATCCACCAGTTTGCAAGAGAGATGCTGGCTGAAGGTGGAAAGATGATTCTTGGATCAGATAGTCATACACGTTATGGAGCTCTTGGAACAATGGCTATGGGCGAAGGTGGTCCTGAGCTTGTTAAGCAGCTTCTTAATAAGACTTATGATATTAACAGACCAGGAGTAGTTGCTATCTACATGACAGGAGAACCGGCAAAGGGAGTTGGTCCTCAGGATGTTGCACTTGCTATTATCGGAGCAGTATTTGGTAATGGTTATGTTAAGAATAAAGTTATGGAGTTTGTTGGACCTGGTGTTTCATCACTTAGTGCTGATTTCAGAATTGGCGTAGATGTTATGACGACAGAGACAACATGTCTTTCATCTATATGGAGAACAGATGATAAGGTTAAGGAATTCTATGATATTCACGGAAGAAGTGAGAGCTACAAGGAACTTAATCCTGGAAATGTTGCTTATTACGATGGCGTTGTATATGTAGATTTAAGCACAATCAAGCCAATGATTGCAATGCCATTCCATCCAAGCAATACCTACACAATTGAAGAACTTAATGCTAACCTTGAGGATATTCTTCATGATGTAGAGAAGAAGGCTCTTGTAAGCCTTGATGGACAGGTTGAATATAAGCTTACAGATAAGATTAAGAATGGAAAGCTTTATGTTGATCAGGGAATTATCGCCGGATGTGCTGGTGGTGGTTTTGAAAATATATGTGCAGCAGCAGACATTCTTAAAGGAAAGTCAATTGGTGCAGATGAGTTTACGCTTAGCGTATATCCTGCAAGTACACCAATTTATGTTGAACTTGCAAGAAATGGAAGGCTTGCAGATCTTATGGAGACAGGTGCAATTGTTAAGACTGCATTCTGCGGACCATGCTTTGGTGCTGGAGATACACCTGCTAATAATGCATTCTCAATCAGACATTCAACAAGAAACTTCCCTAACAGAGAGGGCTCTAAGTTACAGAATGGACAGATATCATCTGTTGCACTTATGGATGCACGTTCTATTGCAGCAACAGCAGCTAATAAGGGATACCTTACAGCAGCAACAGACATGGATGTAGAGTTCACAGGACCAGCATATCATTTTGATAGTTCAATCTATGCTAACAGAGTATTTGACAGCAAGGGTGTTGCAGATCCGGAACAGGAAATCCAGTTTGGACCTAATATCAAGGATTGGCCAGAGATGGTTGCACTTCCAGAGAATCTTATTATTAAGGTTGTATCTGAGATACATGATCCTGTTACAACAACAGATGAGCTTATTCCATCAGGAGAGACATCATCATTCAGATCTAATCCTCTTGGTCTTGCTGAATTTGCACTTTCAAGAAAGGATCCTGCATATGTAGGACGTGCTAAGGAAGTACAGAAGGCAGAGAAGGCAAGAGAAGCAGGACAGTGCATGGGAGAAGCTTTACCAGAGCTGAGAGACATTATGCATAAGATTAAAGAAACATATGATGTGCATAAGTCTAATGTTGGTGTTGGAAGTACTATATTTGCAGTTAAACCGGGTGATGGTTCAGCAAGAGAGCAGGCAGCATCATGCCAGAAGGTACTTGGCGGATGGGCTAACATTGCTAATGAGTATGCAACTAAGAGATACCGTTCAAATCTTATCAACTGGGGTATGCTTCCATTCATAATTGATAAGGGAGAGCTTCCGTTTGAGAATGGAGATTATATCTTTATTCCAGAGATTCAGGATGCAATTAAGAATAAAGTATCTACAATCAAGGCTTTTGTTGTTAATAAAGATATGAAAGAGTTCGAACTTAAGCTGGATGAACTTACAGATGATGAGAGACAGATAATTCTTGATGGATGTCTTATTAATTATTATCGTGAGAACAAATAATAAGATGAAATATTAGTGTATACGGAAGTTGGTGAGCAGATGGCAGAACAGAATATACTAAATGGTAATCAGAAACAGCTTGAACAGATTATTGGCGATATCAAAGAGCATAACGTAAAGAAGGACAGATTAGAGAAGCTGGCAGAAAGCGTTAAAGACATTTCTAAAGAATTAGATAATGCAAGAAAAGAAAAGCAGAATGAAATGGACTCTAAGATAAAAGCGAGTACAGATGCAATATGTGATGGATATGATAAGTCAATTAATGCAGATAAGGATAAGATTAAGGCAGTTTCTGCAGCAAGAGATAAAGCAAAGATGGCCGGCGTTAAAGAGAGAATCAATGCTGAGACAGCATCTTTAAGGGCTCAGAATGAAGATCTTGCAGACCAGATTAATGAAGCTTTTATACATGAGAATATATCTAAAGTTTTTAATAGTCAGTTGTTTATATCAGTGTTTAATCCTAAGAAACTGCTGGATTATGTAATAGATATAGCAATTATACTGATTCTGTATGTAGCTGTTCCAGTTGCATTATTCTTATTGCCAATGATTCCACAATGGATACTTTTGGTATATTGTATGGTAATAACGCTAGTGAGTATTGTTGTTATCAAATGCATTTTTAGAAAAGTTGTATTAAAGCATGCCGAAACAATAATGGCAGCACAGAATACAAGAATACAGATAACAGATAATAAGAAACGTATTAAGAAGATTGAGAAGAATATCAGAAAAGATAAGAATGAAGATATGTATGGCCTTGAATCATTTGATTCTGATATTAATGCATTACATGATGATATAGCACGAATTGAGGAAGAGAAGAGTTCAGCCCTGGAAGAATTTGAAAAGAATACCAAGGCTGATATAATCTCGGAAATCAATGAACGTTATGCTGACAAGATAACCAACATGGAAAATGAGCTTAATAAGAAGAAAAAGGAATATGATGAGTTGGATGATTTGGTGAAGAAGCAGAGAATATACATATCATCTAACTACGAAGCATATCTTGGTAAAGAATTCATTAATGTTGATAAGCTTTCAGAGCTTAATTCAATTATGAAGTCTGACTCAGCAGATACGATAGCTCAGGCGCTTGCTGTATATAATAATCGTCATTAAATATTCTTAAAGCGAGGACGATAGCATCAGCTATCTGGAATATAATGGACAGACGGGTTGTCTGAAGTGAGGATGACTCCATGTCGTGGGAAGAATTAACAATTCCTGTGATGTGGATGTCGCCAACTTCAGGCAATCTTTTTTTTACGCCGAGGCCTGGTTTTAACGGACCTTTTCCTAATGTAATCATACCGATATGTTCTTCTTTTCCCAGAGAGGCATCAATTGCAATTATGAAAGGATTGTCGAATGTCTTTTGAATGGATTTTATGCAGTGATTAAGATTGGCAGCATGAATGGGTTGGTTAAGATCTCCCAGAAGATAAAGACCGGGGGAGATAAAGTCTTTGAATTTGTGGCCTATCACAGGACCAAGACTGTCTCCGGTTGAACGGTCGCTTCCTATGCACAGGATTATAATCTCCTGATTGGGAAGAATGATATCAGTAACCATATTAGTAAGTATATGCCCTATCTGAGCAGGGGCTTTTGGATTATTGGAATCAAAATAATAAAGCATAATCTCCTCCAGACCATTTTAAGAGCTAAGACAAGCTCTTTATAATGTGTACGCGCCCGTCTTGATAATTATTCCAAAAAATGTTTTTGATATTTTTTGGATTGCTGACAAAATCTGATAATTTTTTCTTTTCGACAGTGTTATTATTCAAGCGAGTAATAGTATAAGGAGGCACCATGATAGAAATAATATGTAATGAAGAGAATTCAGACAAGTCTAAACAAGTTACAAGAGGTGCGGCCATTAGAAGACCGAAAAACATTAAACAGATAGGTGAAGTGAGCTCTGACAAGAAAATATATATAGAGGATTATGCTTTTACATATATAAATTCAATTGCGTACAATAATCCTTCAGACTCACAGGCAGGCGTACTTCTCGGAGAAAGTCAGACTGATGGTAATGAAAAATGTGTTTTTATTAAGGGAATAATAAAAGCAAAACTGGGGACAGAAGTTGAAGAAAAGGGAGTGTACTTCAATGAAAATGTATGGAACGGAATATATTCGGATGTGGAAAAATATTTTCCGAATTTGTCAGTGGTAGGATGGTTTGCAGCAATTCCAGAGGTTACACCGGAAAGAATGATGAAATTGAAGAAAATACATCTCGATAATTTCGCGGGTTCCATGAAAACACTTTATCTGATTGATACAGTTGAAAAGGAAGAAAATTTTTATCTGTATGAGAATGGAGAACTGAAGAAACAGAAGGGATATGTCTGCTTTTATGAAAGGAATTATGAAATGCAGGAATATATGCTGGAGCGCCGAGAAAGAAGTTCGTGTGAAGATGGTCAGGACAAGGTTATGAAGTCCATCCGAAATATAATAAAAGAGAAAGAAGAGATGCATGAGCAGAAAAAGAGCGCAAGATTTATGTACGGTGTCAGTGCATTTATGGTAGTTGTTATTCTTGTTATAAGCATTAATCTTATGAATAATTATCAGAAAATGAAGAAATTTGATAAGTCAATAAGCAGTCTGATGGTGCAGATGTCAGGAAATGACACTGCAACAGAAGAAAATATTGTTCCTGTTAATAAACTAGAAGGTGGTGTGTATCCAACAGAGGCAGAGACAGACGGTGAACCTGCAAGTGTCAGCGCAACTTCAACAGAAGTTGTAACGGTAACAGTACCACAGCCGACAGAGGAGCAGACAGTTGCGGCAACAGTGAGTGAAGCAAGTATATACACAGTTAAAGCTGGCGATACAATAATGGGAATATGCAAGAGATATTATGGGGATACATCCAAATGTAATGAAATCATAGCTTATAATAACATCAAAGATGGAAATATACTTTACATAGGTCAGCAGATAAAACTTCCTTGATTAAATCCCCCAATATTGTATAATTATCTCAGCATAAGTATGCGATAGAAAAGGGGAAATTTATGGCAGATATAATATCTGGTAAGTCCAGATTTAATGGAGACAGAAATGCTCCGGTAAAGAAAATTGTTAATATTAATAAAGAAACAGCAGCATCTTACGAAGCAGACGATGATGTTCTTGACGAGGCTGTAGTAAGAAAGAGAATACGCAGACACAAAACAAGAGTTGTAATTATTGCAGTTGTAGTGGTTGCGGTGCTTCTTGTTGCAGCATATATCGTATCACGAGTAATAGATAACTATGATTATTCTTCATATATGATATCGGCTTCGGTTAACAGGGATGACATAGAATCATCAAAATATATCGCATTTGCAGACGGATATGTAAGATATAGCAATGACGGAATTTCATATTATAAGAGTAACGGGAAAGTAATCTGGAACCAGACATATTCAATGCAGAATCCGAAAGTAAGTATATGTGGTAATTCAATAGCGGTTGCAGATATTAATGGAAGCAGTGCATATTCATTTAATACAAGTGGACAAGTAGGCAAGGCTGATACTTCCATGCCGATACTTCAGATAGAAGTGTCAGATAACGGTAAGATGGCGGCAGTGCTAGATGATAATAATGCCAACTACATTAATATGTATGACACTAATGGCGAGAAGATATATAGTGTCAAAACAACATTATCTGGAGATGGATATCCAATTGATGTGAGTATATCGCCAGATGCTAAGAAACTGATAGCTTCATTTATTAGGGTGAGTGGAGATGAGATTAAGACAGATGTGGTGTTCTATAACTTTTCGGATGTAGGAAAGAATGAGACGGAACGAGTAGTTGGCGGATTTAATTATGATGATGTTATAGTTGGCGATGTGAAGTTCATCAATGACACAATGGCAGTTGCTGTTGGTGAAAATGTTGTGAGCATTTATAAGATAAAAGAGTATCCGAGTCTTGAACACACCATCAAGATAGATAACGAGATAGAAAGAGTATTTTATAGTGACCAGTATATAGGACTCGTGCTTGATAATTCGGAGTCGGGAGATCCATATAAATTAGTAGTATATAATACTTCTGGCAAGCAGGTGCTTGATACAACATTTAGCATACAGTATACTAATGTGCAGTTTGATGGAAAGAGCGTAATAATGAGTAATGCATCATCATTTGTACTTATGAATATGCGTGGTAAGCAACTGGCTGATATTAGTTTTGATATGCCGGTTATAGATGTTCTGCCAACAGGAAGCAGAGGTGTATATACGGTGGTTAACTCTAAATACATACAATCAATTAAACTAAAATGATAAGGGGGATGGCGTATGCTGTTGACAGGAGTAATACTGATTCTCGCAATATTTGCGGTGATAGGCTGGCGAAAGGGAGTGATAAGACTTGTATTATCGCTTGTATCCATGATTGTAACAATATTGGCAGCAGTTATAATAGCACCACTTGCCACAACTGCAATCAGGAATGAAACTAATATCGACGAAAATATGGCACAGTCAATATATACAATACTTTCAGAAAACAAAGAAGTAGACCAGTATTTTTCAAACGAACAGATGATTCCGGATGGGATTAATATAAGTCAGGCGGGAGAACATTTACAGAATATAAGCAAAGCAATAATGGAAGTTGGAGACAGAATTAATCTTCCAGAAAGTCTTACAAATGCTATCGAGGCTATGCCGGAATCAGAACTTATGACAATTATTAATGAGCAGGGACAAGCTTCTATTAAAGAGATAAGTTTAAGAATAATTGCACTCAGATTATCCAATATTATATTGACAGCTATTATATATATAGTGATAATGGTAGTAGTATTTATAGTGTTAAGGATAATCATTGGAGCAACAGGCATAATAAGAAGACTTCCTATTATAAAACAGGCAGACAAGCTGGGTGGAGTAATAGTCGGCCTTATAGAAGGTCTTGTAGTTGTGTGGATATTCTTCACAGTTGTTACAGCCATAAGCGGAACAGAAAATGCAGCTAATATATTAGCGCAGATACATAAAAATGCATTTTTAGAGGCACTATATAATAACAATCCGATTACAAGACTGCTGTTTAGTACAATAAGATAAAATAAGGGAGGATAGAAAGATGATATGTAAATCATGTGGAAGAGCAAACGAACAGGGGGCAAAGTTCTGTAAAAGCTGTGGTGCACCATTGGAGGGGGGTGCAGATGTACAGCAGAACAATAAAGCTGGATATCAGCAGAATAATATGGGTTACCAGCAGTATGATATGTCTGGAAATATGAATTTTGGAACAACAAGAATGACTAAAGAAGAATTCAACCAGTGTGCCAACATAAAAACAATTATAAAGAACATAACAATTGCTGCTATAATAACATATGTAATTGGTGCTATATCATTAATTACTAATGTTATATTGGGTGGTAACATATTTGGATTATTAGATGTGATTATTGTAATTGGACTAGGCGTAGGAGTTCATGTGGCAAAGAGCAGAGCTTGTGCAGTTGTTCTTCTGGTTTATTCGGTATTTAATATGATTTACATGCTTTTACTTGCAGGCATGCCTGGTGGATGGCTTATATTAGTATGCGGTATATATGCTACTATATATACATTCAAATATCAGAGCGCATGGCAAAGATATCAGCAGACAGGTCGGTTATAATCTGCAGTATAATATAATGTATAGACACCTTGTCTTGAAAAAGTGTTAAAATAAGCTTTTTTAAGATAAGGTGTTTTTTGTATATAAAATACCTCATACATCTGGAATCAATATATAGTATAAATGTGACTGACGACGCATATATATTGTAATGTTACAGGAATGCAAAATGAAAAAACAAAAAAAATCAAAAAAAATGAAAAAAGTTGTTGACAACAGGTAGACCGGGTGATATTATATACAAGTCGCCGCGGTAAGCGGTAACAAATAAGACTTAAAACACCAGATAAATACTGGGTTTGAGCGATACAGATCTTTGATAACTGAATAGAAAGACAACCTTGAAATTCTTTGAGAATTTTAAAATGATTCATTAATGAATCTTGCGAGTATCGAAAGATACACGAACCTAAACAGTAAGTTTTGGTAAAACTATTTAAGCTAGTTAGTTTATAACTGACGAGGCAAACTTTTTATGAGAGTTTGATCCTGGCTCAGGATGAACGCTGGCGGCGTGCTTAACACATGCAAGT